>JACQVJ010000235.1 GCA_016209805.1 Ignavibacteriota bacterium | reverse complement strand
GGAGTAACCACTGTTGTCTGCCGCCGTGGGTGACACGTCCCAACGGATCAAGAGAATACTGATAGTCCGAACTGACCGCCTTGGTGACGTAATACTCACACTTCCCATGCTTCCCGTCCTTCGCAAGTGCTTCCCTGGGGCGTACATTGCAATGTTACTTCGCCGGTATACGGGGGAGATCATCGAAGGGAATCCGTACGTTGATGAACTCCTCTGGTATGATAAAGGGGAGAATCTTATTCCCTTTGATAGTATGTGCCGCACGATCCGCCAGCGGAGGTTCGATGCCGCAATTGTTGTGTATCCACGACTTCGTCTCGCGTGGCTCATGTTTCGTTCCGGCATCCCGCTGCGGATTGGCACCGGCTACCGTTATTACTCGTTCCTCTTTACCAAGAGAGTCTATGAGCATCGCAAGGATGCAAAAAAACATGAAGTGGAGTACAACCTGAATCTTCTCAACGAGCTCGGTCGTAAAACTCCTGAATTGAATAAGCCGCCTGAGTTTTTTGTTGACATACCTGATGATGCAAAAAGCAACGTGAGCCGACTTCTGCACTTGAGAGGAATTGCTTCCGATGAAGAACTGGTGATCGTTCATCCCGGAAGCGGTGGGTCTGCGCGTGAGTGGTCGACGGACAGTTTTGGAATGCTTGCGGCACGATTCTGCGTCGAGAAAGGTGCAAAGGTTATCGTGACAGGTGGACCGGGCGAAGAGAAAAAAGGAGCACAAGTAGTTACGGCATCGGGGGGTAGAGCGGTGTCGCTTGCGGGAGAACTGGGCATCAAAGAGCTTGGCGCATTGATCGGCATGGCCGGCCTGTTCATTTCCAATTCGACCGGACCTCTGCATCTTGCCGTTGCTATGGGAACGCCGGTCGTAGGGCTCTATCCTCAGGCCACTCCTATGAGCGCCCGGCGATGGGGACCTTACACGGAGGAGAAAGCCGTGCTCGTTCCCAACAAGCCGGTTGATTGCAGGGACTGTATAGGAAACGAGGCCGGTGCTTGTGCGTGTATGGCGAGTATTTCGGTTCAACAGGTCTATGATGCAGCGTGCGAGTTGTTGGCACGGAGAAGACTTCGGAAGAACGTTACACATGCATAGATGTGTGCGCACATAACATATGGACTTGTTGCTGTTCTGCTGGGTGTTTTTGTTTTAACCACTACCGATGCTCAAACCAAATCGCAATCAAAGCAGAAGAAAACAACACAGTTAAAGGCTGCTGAAAAAGCGCGGGCCGACAGCATCGCGGCGGTCGTGCGTGCGGACTCCATCCTGAGAGTAGAGCAGGCCAAGGCTTTGGACGACTCAATCAAACGCGCAGACTCGCTTGCAGCGATCAAACGAATCGAACTTCGTAAGCTCACAAACGAGGCGTTCGGCGTAGGCGAGCAGCTGGTGTTTAGCGTAAACTATGGCTTTATCACCGCGGGCGAGGCAATGATGGCGATTCCGGGATATGACTCGGTTGCAGGACGGAATTGTTATCGAATTGAGTTCACCGTCACTTCCCTCCCGAGCTTTTCATGGATCTACAAAGTGGAAGACCGCTACCTCACATTCATAGATGTGGAGGCAATTGTCCCCTGGAAGTTTGAACAGCATATTCGAGAAGGAACATATAAGCGCGACTTTATTGCTGAGTTCGATCAGATCAACCACGTTGCAAGAACGACGGAAGGCGACTACCCCATTCCCGAGTACGTCCACGATATCATGTCTGCGTTCTATTACGCACGGACACTCGATTTCAGTGGCATGAAGGCGGGCGACGGGATAACCATGCATAACTTCTACAAGGATACGAGCCACGAACTCCGTGTAAAATTCCTTGGAAGACAGGAGTTGAACATCGAAGCGGGAACGTTCCGCACTATTGTAGTCGAGCCTCTTGTGAAAGAGGGGGGACTATTCAAGAGTGAAGGCCGGATTGTGATCTGGTTGAGTGATGATGAGAGAAAAATCCCCGTCAGGGTAAACACCAAAGTTCTGATCGGTTCCATTGATGTCGAGCTCAAGTCGTATTCAGGTATTGTGGGACCTCTGCCGGCAAGGATCAAGTAATGTCAAAATTCAAACGGGTCGACCTTCTGAAGGTCAAGACAATCTCGATCAAGGACCGTCAAAGCAAAGTCAGTCGCAAGGATTTTGCGAAGCCCTTCGATGGGGTCGCGGGGTCATTTGCTTCCTTCGTAGAAAGTCTTCCCCATATTCTCGTTGCTGATGATCTCCGCAAGGTCGTCGACGATATCGTAACGTCCCGGAAGAAGAACAAGCCCGTTATCCTGATGATGGGTGCACACGTTATAAAAGTTGGGCTTGCGCCGGTGCTGATCGATCTGTTGAAACGAGGGGCTATCACAGCCGTTGCGATGAACAGTGCCGGTGCGATCCACGATGTGGAGTCGGCGATGTGGGGACAGACATCCGAAGACGTTGCTGCGAACATGGTCGACGGCCGTTTCGGCATGGCGCGTGAAACAGGGGAGTTCATCAATGGTGCGCTTACAGAAGCGTTCCATGAGTCGGATATGGGTTACGGCGAAGCATTGGGGAAAAGACTGCTGGATCGAGATGCTTCCAACGTCGATATCAGCCTGCTGGCGACATGTTATTCTCACAACATCCCTGTAACTGTCCACACGGCAATTGGAGCAGATATCATCCATCAGCAGCCGACGATGGATGGCGCGGCGACAGGTGAGTTGACATTGCGAGATTTCAAAACGCTCTGTGAGGTATGCAAAGGCCTGGAGGGAGGCGGTGTTGTTCTGAATCTCGGCTCTGCGGTGATCATGCCGGAAGTGTTCTTGAAAGCTCTGACCGTTGCGCGCAATCTCGGTGCGAAGGCAACGAGGTTTACTACTGCAGTGTTCGACATGCTCAATCACTACCGTCCAACGATGAACGTGAAGATTCGGCCCACGCAGGATGGCGGACGCGGGTACTACTTCACGGGCCACCACGAAATCATGATCCCGCTGCTTGCAGCAATGGTAAAAGCGAAAACAGGCTGAGATGATAGATCAGAGACAGGATATGCTGCCCTCCGAGCAAGCGAGCGAAACCGGTATTGGGGCAGCTCCCACACTTCTCCAGCGCGTCAGCCCCGCGGCCTTCGCCATCATCTCTCTTTGCCTGGTGTTTTTCCTGTATCAAGTCGTGGGTGGCATCGCAACGCTGTTGTTGTTTCGCGGCGAAGTGAATGCAGATAACGTGCAATCCATCCGTGTTGCGACGCTCGTCGGTCAGCTCGTGTTCATTCTTCTTCCCACTCTCATTCTCGTGCGGCGCCGCTATCCGGAAAGCAGAGGATTTTTTCGCCTCAAAGTTCCTCACACCAGGGAACTGTTGCTGACGACCGTAGCGGTGTTTGCCCTGCAGCAGCTCTTGCAGGGATATATGATGGTACAAGGACTGATTCCCTTTCCGTCGGAAGTGCAGCACTTCATTGATGAGTTCAAGAAGCTGTTTGAGGAGACATACAAGGTACTTGTGTCGGCATACTCTCCAATGGAGTTTGCGTTTGTCATCCTCGTCATTGCGATCACTCCTGCCATAAGTGAGGAACTGCTATTCCGGGGTCTGGTTCAACGGAGTCTTGAACGTTCAACTTCGGGATTCAGGGCAGCTATAATTGCAGGGGTAATCTTCGGTGTATACCACATGAATCCATTCTCGGTGGTGCCGCTTGCCGCTCTTGGTGTGTATTTCGGCTTCATTGTGTATCGTTCCCAAAACACGGTGTTAGCGATTGCAGCCCACTTCTTCAATAACTTCATCGCGAGTACTGCGGTGTACCTCCAGTT
>JACQVJ010000024.1 GCA_016209805.1 Ignavibacteriota bacterium | reverse complement strand
CTGGCATTGAGGCAATAGCCTTGATGCGGGCTTTGCTTGTTAGAAACTCAAGAATGTAACGGTGGCTTGGATTGCAAAAGAGTGACTCTGGCAAGACGATCCCAAGAATTCCACGATCTCTGAGCAGTTCCAGACAACGCTCGACAAACAGTATTTGCGGTGGTTGTGAATCATGAAGGTCATTTGTCTTCTGCCAAGTGGAAGTCTCTCGATCATGAATCCATCGATGTCCCAATTCATACTGAGACAAGATCTGGGGGTCGTCGATTCTAAGTTTTTTCCCGAACGGAGGATTGGTGAGAACAAGATTGAAAGTTCTTGGCTTTATCTTGTCTCTAGTTTTCTCTCGCCAGTTACTAGATACTTCAAGTGAGTTGTCGCAGAAGATACCGCCTCTTCCGTCCCCAACTAACGCCATGTAGGCTTTCGTAACTTTCGTGAGGAAGGCGTCTTTGTCGATCCCTCTGAAATACTTTGATGCCAAGCGAGCTTTCCTCTTCTCGATCTGAGTTGCACTCCAAGATTTTCGCTTTCCTTCGCTTTCCACTATCTGCCAAACCCGTTCCAATGCATTGATAAGAAAGCCCCCGGAACCACATGCGGGGTCAACGATGTAGTCCTTGGGCATCGGTTCCGCCAATGCAACAATTAGCTTAATGACATTTCTGGGAGTGAAGAACTGGCCTTCGGGGCCAGTTAACGCTGGTCCAATGAAAACTTGGAATGCGTCAGAGATAACATCTCGTTCAGCCTCGATGATGCAGTAGTTTTGAAGTTCACCGACAACATAGTGGACACTTTTTTCGTCGAGCGTGATATTGTCATTAACATCAAAAACGTCGTCATACTCTTCCTTTACTTCGTCTTCAAAGAGGCTATCAATTCGTTTGAAGACATCTTCGGCGGATTCGCCGATGCCTGCGCGAAAGGATACTATCTCATCAGGTGGTCTGTTTAACTCATCATATATTTTGCAGAAAAGAAGGATGATGATCTGGGGCGCCAACTCTTGGTCTCTGGTTATGCCTGTCATGGAGCCGGCCAACTGATTGCGAATGTCTTTGAACACAGCCTTTAGGTTGTTGGTCGGTCTTAAGTCCCTTCTCTTGAATCTTCCGATGTCCTCAAGTCGTTGACCGTTCCGTGGGATGTTCGGCAGTTCTGCGTATTCGACCGTCCCAGCCTTGATGACCTTTCTGATGTATGCGTGCTCTTTTCCATTGAACCAGACCCCGACAGTAGCGGGAGAATGCTCCATATAGTTCTTTAGCTGTCGAAGTCCCGTCTTCTTGGTAGGCTCTTTGCATTCAACAATCAGGAAGAGGTTCTCTTCGTTTCGTTCGAGGCCGGCGAAAACGGCAATATCAATGGGGTACTTCTTCTGTTCGTCGGACGGCGAACTGCGAACGCGGAATTGTGGCCTTGTTTGAATCTGCTCCTTAGAGTATCCATAATCTTCTACAAGCCGTTTCGAGAAGACCTGTACGGCTTCGACCTCTTCGGGCGTAGCAGCAACAGACTTTCCGCTAATGTAATCGGCAATGGTCTTCTTTGTTTCTTCGGTTGGAAGGGGGGTAAGTGATTCCTCAGGCGTCAATTCATTCTCCTGTGTGTACTTGAACTACCTCGTTTTACAATGTAATAATTCCTGTGCAAATGGCATATAACGTTTCGGCAAACAACGCCGTCCCGCCCGACCATCATGCTATCAAATGACGGGCGGGATGGAACGAGCACAACCGATTGTTTTTACCGAGCTTCAAAGTAGCCATATCAAATGAGCGAGAATCGTTGTTTGCCGTGTTATTTGCAGTGCCGCCGCATGAAGCCGTCTAACGCCGGGCTAGATAAGAGTGTTCAACAATCTCATTAGATTTTGATCTAATTGCTCGTTTACACTAGCATGTGTCATATTCCAAGCGATCGCGACATCTCTCACAATTGTCATTGCTTCCCAAGGCATAAAGGGCGAAGATCCATTTCTGGCGAATGGTCCATCCGTCTCAGGTAAAACTTTCTCCTTCGGCAACTCCTCCAAAATTCTCCGACCTTTTGCTCCGCGGAGCATTGCTGGCCCTACACTGAACCAGCACCCCATCGCCACAGCACGGCGTGTCTCTTCTAGCGTGCCTGAGAACCAGTGCAGAACCGGTATGCTAACCCGACAGTATTGTTCAATACAGTCAAGTACGGGCCCAGCTGCATTACGCGAGTGAACGCTAAGAATCCTCCCGCCACATCGTTCACACTCAGCCAGTACGGCCTTTAGAATTGACTCCTGTAGCGCGCGTGTGTGTCGGTGTTGCACTGAACCGTCTAGCCCCACTTCTCCAATGAATTCGGCTTCGGAGACGCACGACATCAGCAATCCGCGCTCGGCTTCCTTCTGTGCAACAATTTCAGGATGTAGACCCAGTGCGACCTTGATATTGCTGTGTCCGGCGAATACTCGGGAGGTCGCCTGCCACGCACGCGGACTGGTGGTAACAACGAGTGTGAAGCGGTTCTTTGCCGCGACTTGGTTAACGAGTCTCCGCGCGTTGGGATAAAGATCAAGGTGACAGTGGAAGTCGATCATATCACTCCATGGTAGGCTAGGAGTTGCCCAAGTTCATCCATGCCGCGCGCCACAACGCTCTCATACTGTCCACGCTCAGAGTGGGAGGCGAATGAAAGCGCGCCGCCCGCAAAACGTCGGACTCCTTCGTCTTGATATCGTAGGTACGCGGCGGCGGCGGCAGCAACATCCTTTGACTTGGAGTAGGAGAGCTTGTCACGGAGGTAGCCTTTGGCAGTTGTATCGCGTAGCTTCGCTTCAAGGAACGCTGCCCTCCGCACCAGACAGGGAGTGCACTCGCCGCAGTGCGTAAGGTTGTGCCGCTGGTACTTGCCGCAACTCGTGGAACTACCTACTAGACTCACAAGCTTCCGGTGATCGGCGCAGTTCTGCAGCAACTCTCCCTTCGTGCTATCCCGGTATGGAAAGAGAAGCCGCGCCTGGATACCTACCGCATCCCATATCTTTTGAATGGCACTCATGTAGACCGGATGCGTCGTTTTTGTGCTCAGGCTTCCGAGACGCCCCGGCCCCAGCGGTACATTCAGGCTGATGAAGCCGTTCTCTGGAACGATAATATCGACGGGCCGCTTCTTGATCG
>JACQVJ010000023.1 GCA_016209805.1 Ignavibacteriota bacterium | reverse complement strand
AGTCGGGCTCCCATTATAAAAAATGTTGGTTCTTTATAATATGTTTGAGACGGCTGACGGTGCGGATTGTGAAAATCCGTACACGACATTACCAGTTATTGTGAAAGAACTGACCCTCCGATAGGTTGGTGTATCACAAAGGTGAACCAGCATTAACCTTCCCGCAAGCAGGAGTCAAGGTAGTTGTTCATCTTGCTTAATTCACTTTCCACAAGGGAACTCAGCGCCTTTGCTCGCTCGCGTTCTTTTAACAGATCCTCAGTGATATTCAACGCAGATAGAACTGCAACGGTCAGCGTTGGCTGTTCCGGGATCTTGTTGTGGATGGTGTTGATCATCTCATCAACGTACGTTGCGACGCGACGGGTAAAATCCTCACTATCTCCCCGGAGAGGATATTCTGAACCAAAAATCTTTACCCGAATACTCTTTCTATCTGTTGTCATGGTGCCAGGTCCAACCTGATTAAGGTAATGCAGCCGTCTTGTGACTGCTCCGGCAACGACACATACTACAGGTATGCGTCAATTCGTGCTATCAACTCTTTTACTTTTGACATTAATGCTTCACGCTCACCATTCGAAAACACCAGATTCTCCTTCGATTCAGAGACCTGCTGTGCGACCGATAGCTTCTTGATGAGCTGTTCTTTTGTGGCAAGGGCCTCCTTCAGGTGAGAGACTTCTCCTTCCAACTCTTCCGTGCGTGCCTGAAAGGCCCGCTTTTCCTGACGCAACTGGGCGATGAGTTCACCTGCTCGTTTTGTTCTTTCCCACAACGCTCTCAGTGATCCCTCAATCGCCTTGATCTCCGGCGATGCAGCTACGTTGCTCTCCACGGGGTGTTGATCCAAGCCAGTGCCCTGAGATTGTCAGACCTTCTTGTTAGCTGCTTCGTAACGAAGCCCCGAAAGCTCCCTCTACTTTCTTCACAATCCTCTTCACTTCCGTTTCGATCTCCGCTTCGGTCAAGGTTTTTTCTCTCGACATGATTTCGAGTGAGAACGCCAGGCTCTTCTTTCCAACAGGAAGGTTCTCACCATCGTACACATCAAAGACCTCGACCAATTGCAGGAGCGCGCTCCCTGTCTCTTTCATCACCTCTTCGATCCGCTCGGCAGTAACTGTCGAGTCGACAATGAAAGCGACATCTCGCCTGACTCTGGGGAATCTTGGAAGCGGCTCATATTTCTTCTGGCCTCCCGAATCGAGAGAGAGAAGATCCAACTCGGCAACGTAAGCCTCGTGATGGAGGCCGAACATTTCTCGAACTTCCTTCTTCACTCTCCCAAAATATCCAGCATAAGTGTCATTAATTTCAACACGTATCTGATTATCAGCTAAAGTATCGGTGGTAGAATAAGAAATAAAGCGGCATTTGTCAAGAGCACAACGGGCAACGAGCGCCTCGATCTCCCCCTTGAGATCAAACACATCCATCTGACGCCCCGGCACACTCCAGTGTCGTGGCGTAGTGAGGCCCATCATGAGGATTCCAACGCGCTCTTCCTCAACTATTCCGCTCACAAACGTCTTCTGTTCTACTGTGCCTGCAAAAAAAACATGCCCGACCTCAAACAATCGCACATCTGTTATTCCGAAACTCTGATTACGTGCAGCACTGTCGAGAAGCCCAGGGACAAGACTCGTCCGCATGAAGGCTGTTTCCGCCCCAAGCGGATTCATGATCCTTACGGCGTGCACACCCGATAACTCTACTCTTCTGGAGTCCTGCATTGAATTACTCATCCCCTCGTGGAATCCCAATCCGATGAGAATGTCCCGAATCATGTCACGTCGGGACCCATCTTGAAATGGACGGGAAAAATCAACCGTAGAGGTAGTCTTGTCCGTAATCCTATCATATCCATGGACCCGTGCGATCTCTTCGATGAGATCGATCTCACGCTTGAGATCAACTCGAAAACTCGGTACGCGAACCTTTATCGCGGCCCCTGCCTTCGCAACAGGTTTGATTTCCAATCGCTTCAGACATCCGACCATTTCCTTCTCTGCAAGCGACGTTCCAAGAACGACATTCACGCGCGTGGGTCTCAGAGGAACCAACTGCTCTCTTATCTTTTTTGGATAGACGTCGATCATCCCTTTCAAGAGCGTTCCCCCGGCAAGTTCCATAATGAGTTGTGTTGATCGGTCAAGCGCATAGGGGATTGACTCCGGATCAGCCCCTCGTTCAAACCGCTGAGATGCATCGGTGACAATGCCAAGATGCTTCGAGGTTCGTCGTATGCTGGCGGGATTCCAGTACGCACTTTCGATCACAACATCCACTGT
>JACQVJ010000022.1 GCA_016209805.1 Ignavibacteriota bacterium | reverse complement strand
GTGTGACGCAGGGTAGCTTGACCTCTTTTTTGTTTGGCAAAGCAGTAAGGAGGTCCGGCAGCGACAATTCAAAGCTGCATCCTGTTGCAAGCAGTAAAGATATTGCGTAACTTAGCAACGGGCATTTGAGGCTTTAGGTGAAGCAGAGCTTTTTTTTTCAGAATGCGTCGAGGTTGGCGCATTAGCAATAGTCAACACGGCAAACGGTGACGGGCGTTTTTTGCAGTTCCAAGATTTGACCTCTCGAGAATTCGAGACCATGCCTGCTTCCGTTCCGGTAATAATAACCTTGTTTATCAGTCTTAAGGAGTAGGAACGAATACCCAGGTATGAGGAAGGAAATCATTATCAACGCGGCTGCAAGCGAAACACGCATTGCAATCACGGAAGACGGGCGACTTGCAGAGTTGTTTGTGGAGACGGCCAATAGGGAGAAGATGGTGGGTGACATTTATCTTGGCAAAGTTGCCAAGGTAATGCCCGGCATCAAGGCTGCATTTATTGATCTAGGACTCAAGCAGGACGGCTTTCTGCACTTCTCAGATATTGGGCGTCGGTTTGAGGAGTATTCGGCGATGATGGGTGAAGAAGATGATGGAGAGGGTGAGGATGTGAAGGAGGGAGTTGCAGAGCCAGCCGTCGTCGCAACACAGGGAACATCCACGCCCGTCCAACCAGAGGCTCCACCTCGTAAGGCTCGTGAGAACGGGCGTCCTCCCAGAAAAGAAATCCAGCTCACCAAGGGACAGGATATTATTGTTCAGATCACAAAGGAACCGGTGGGCAAAAAAGGTGTGCGCGTAACTTCTGAAGTTTCGCTTGCCGGACGTTTTCTTGTGCTCCTCCCATTCGATGGAAAAGTTGGTATCTCAAAAAAAATCACGAGTTTCAAGGAGAAAAGACGCCTCCGGAAAATCGTCCAGAGTATACTTCCCGAAGGGTTTGGTGTCATCATTCGCACGGTGGCTGAGGGGCAGCACGACGCTGCGCTTCGGAAGGATCTCGAACACCTCATTGAGACCTGGCGTGAGATCGAGAGAACTGTAAAGGCCGAGAACCCGCCGTGCCTTTTGTATAAGGATATGGCAACTACTTCGGGCGTCATTCGGGATCTGTTCTCTAATGACGTTTCGCGGGTTGTGATTGATTCGAAGAAACTCCATAGAGAGATCCGCGCTTACATCAAGTATACGTCCCCCCAACTTCTTGAAAAAATAGAGCTCCACAAAGATAGAGAGCCGATCTTCGACAAGTATGGTGTCGAGAAGGAAATCGAAACAACCCTCAGCCGGAAAGTGTGGCTTAAGAGTGGAGGGTATATCATCATTGAGCCGACCGAGGCGATGGTTGTCATCGACGTCAACAGCGGACGCTACGCGGCGAAGAAAGAGCAGGAACAGAACTCGTTGCGGACAGATCTCGAAGCAGCCCGTGAGATTTGCCGGCAGTTGCGTCTGCGCGACATAGGCGGTATCATTGTGTGCGATTTTATTGACTTGGAGGATGAGCGCAACAAACGGAAGGTATTCGAAGAGTTAAGGAAGGAATTCCGCAAAGACCGCGCGAAAGTAACCGTCCTGCCGATGACCGAATTCGGCCTCGTTCAGATTACACGACAGCGTATCCGTCAAAGCATTCTGCACAGCTTTACCGAAGCATGTCCGGCGTGTGGCGGAACGGGATTAGTCCAATCGAAGACGACGACGCTCAATCAACTTGAGAGATGGATTCGACGCTTCAAAACCGAAACAAAGGAGTTGAGACTGATACTTCGTGTCAACCCGGAACTTGCCTCCATGCTGCATAAAGGGCCGATCAGCCGGCTGACGAAAATCATGGTCAAGTTCTTCGTGAGAATCAAAGTTGAATCCGATCCGTTGATCCCGATTGGTGAGTTTCGCTGTCTTTCAGTGAAGCAGGGGAAAGATATCACGGAGAAGTTCAAATAGGTATGAGTCTCAAAAGGACTGCATTCTACGATACTCATGTCAGGCTCGGCGCGAAGATCGTTGAGTTCGGCGGTTTTGAGATGCCGGTGCAGTATGGTGGCATCATAGAAGAACATAGGCGTGTGCGAGAGAGCGTCGGGGTATTCGACGTCTCACACATGGGGGAGATTGAAGTGTGGGGAATGGATGCAACCGATTTCATCCAGAAGATCACTGTGAACGATGCCTCCAAGCTCGTTGAGGGCCGCGTCCAGTACTCCGCGATGTGTTACGAGAATGGTGGAATCGTTGACGATCTGCTCGTCTATCATATGGGGGATCACTACATGCTGGTGGTCAACGCATCCAACACCGACAAGGATCTCGAGTGGATGCGGAAGAATATAGCCGGCGACATAAAGCTCAAGAACCGTAGTGATGACATATCCCTTCTTGCTGTTCAGGGACCCAAGTCCCTTGCCACTCTCCAGAAGCTGACGCAGTCAGATCTTTCGTCGATCCAATACTATCATTTCATACGTCATAAGCTTGCCGGCGTGGACATGATCATATCTCGCACCGGCTACACTGGAGAACTCGGGTTTGAGTTGTATTTTCCTTCCGACGTGCGGACGGGAGAAAAAGTATGGGATTCCGTTGTGAAGGCCGGCGAGGAGTTCGGAATTGAGCCTGTAGGATTGGGAGCTCGGGATACGCTTCGCCTCGAAATGGGTTTCTGCCTTTACGGCAACGACATCGATCACTCAACCCATCCACTTGAAGCCGGTTTGGGCTGGATTACAAAACTTGACAAGGGAGGGTTTCTGGGGAGCGACGTTCTTCTGAAAGCAAAAAAGGAGGGGTTACGAAGGAAACTTGTTGGCTTTACGTTGCTCGACAAGGCGTTTCCCCGGCACGGGTACCCCATCAATTCCAACAGTTCATCCATTGGCACCGTGACGTCCGGGACATTCTCTCCTTCGCTTGGGAAGGGGATCGGGATGGGATATGTCGATGTTCACCATGCAAAGCCCGGAACCGGAATTCAAGTCATGATTCGAAACCGTGAATTGCCGGCGACCGTTGTATCGGTCCCATTCATAAAAAAGTAGTCTGACTTCAGGGGAGGGCGAGCAATGCGGGTGGAGATGCATTTCACACCACATCAAGTCGATGAGATGTCGCTCCATGACAACACGATTGTTGTTGTGGATGTTTTGAGGGCAAGCACTACGATAGCGACAGGCCTCTGTAACGGTGCAAGGGAGTTCATTCCCACCACAACCGTTGAGTCTGCCGTGAAGATCTCCGGCAACCTGTTCGGGGGTGTGGTTCTGCTTGGCGGGGAGCGTAACGGAAGAATGATCGAAGGGTTCCATCTCGGCAATTCTCCCGTTGAGTACTCGGGGGAAAAAGTGAAGGGCAAGACGATCGTCTTCAGCTCGACAAATGGCTCGATGGCCATGGTCAAGGCTCGATACGCGCGGGAGATGTTCGTATGCGGCTTCGTGAACATCTCTGTTGTTTATGACTGTATCAAGGAACTCGGTGCTGATTTTACTGTTCTGTGTGCGGGCAAGAATGGAATGTTCTCGATTGAGGACTCCGTGTGCGCGGGAATGTTGGTTCACAAGCTTGTCAGTGACAGTTCTTTCGATGTTGAGCTATCCGATGGTGCGCTTGCTGCACTTACGTTGTACAAGTCTTTTGGAAAGAATATTCAGAAAATGATCAAAGGTTCCGAGCATGGCAAATACCTGGCTGAGATCGGTTTCGGCGAGGACCTGAAAGTGTGCGCCAGTGTCGATACCGTTCCGGTAGTGCCACAACTTGTCGGCAACGTAGTGAAGCTGAAGAGAGATGCAGAGAGTAACGAAGTTGCAAAAGTACCTGTTTCTTCGTAAGTACAGACGAGCGTTTTATGACCCCACAAGCCCGCGTTCACAATGAAGTCGCCCATCCTGGGAGGAGGGCCGCGAAGCATTCTTCCGGGCGGCAGACAACTGTCATTGCAGTTCTGATGATGGCGGCTGCCCTTCTCATCCTGCTTGCCCTGATCTCCCACGACCCCGCCGATGAAGCAAACGCCGATATCCGGATTGTCGATTTGATTAAGGTCTTTACAGGTGATCCGATCGTAAAGGCAAAAGCCGATACTGCCCGCAACTGGCTTGGCCTCATCGGTTCCATCATCTCTGATTTCCTCATCAAGTCCACGATTGGCTATAGCGTGTTTTGCCTCCCTTTCCTGATGATCGTTGGTGGATTGTCAATGTTGCGCAAAGCCGATTTCAACAAGGTGCTCGCAATTATCAACTACACCCTCGTTGGGGCATTGCTGATTTCTACTTCATTCGGCATGGCTCGTCTCATACTTGGCGGTGACGCACTGGGAATGGAGTGGAGTGGCGTGGCCGGTGATTTTCTTTCGACTATTCTTGCTCAACTTCTTGGGCGCGCAGGCGGCGCAATTCTGCTGTTCACCGGTCTGTTTATCACGCTCGTTCTTGCGATCGACCTTGATCTGCGCGCTACCGCGGGTCGAGTGAGGAATGGCTACCTTCGTTTGTTAGACTGGCTGAACCGTCGGCGCGATGCCTGGCGAGACTCGAGAAAGGCGAAGAAAGAGATGGAAGATCTATCGAACCAGGGCTTGGCTTCTGTGAGGATCTCCAAGCC
>JACQVJ010000237.1 GCA_016209805.1 Ignavibacteriota bacterium | reverse complement strand
TCCTGGGACTTTGCACAAGCATTAAACAACCCGAAACAGGTGAAAGATGCAAGTATTGCCCCCAAGAACCACCGCATCGCCAACTCTCTTCCAACACTTCCGCGTTTTGATTTCATCGATCTGGATCCTTCCTCGTTGTTAGTAATGATGGAAACCGAACCCTTTCACCATTCTTGACTGTTCCATTCCACATTTTACTCCATTAGTATTATGTGGATTGCAGCTTCACCATCTCCGGATCGTGTTTTTGTCCAAACCGCAAATACAGGCTTGGCACAATAAACAGGTTCAGGAGTGTCGACGTGATCAAGCCGCCCACGATGACGATGGCCATCGGGTGCTCGATCTCGTTACCGGGAATTGCGCCCGCAACCACCAGGGGTATCAAAGCGAGGCCTGTCGTTGACGCTGTCATCAGGATCGGGGCGAGTCGCTCCTTTGCACCACGCAGGACCAGGCCGGCACCGAACTTCTCACCTTCAAGGTCCTCAAGATGTTGAAAGTGATTGATCATCAGGATACCGTTGCGCGCCGCGATTCCCAACACGGTGAGGAATCCCACGATCGAGCCGAGCGATATGATGCCATCACCCAGCCAGGCCGCCAGCACGCCGCCCACCAGTGCTGTAGGTAGCAGCATGAAGGAAATTGTCGCGAGGCGCGCGCTCTTGAAGGAAGTATGCAGCAAGAAGAAAATTGCGACCGCCGCAACAATTGCGAAAATGATCATCTTCCTCTGTACTGCGAGGCGTTCGGTATACTCTCCCAGCAGCACTGGATAATACTCATGTGGGAATTCGATTTTCACAAGTGCTGCTTCAACGTCGGCATACACTGCACCGAGAGGACGTCCACGCACGTTGGCGTCAACATCCATGCGACGTGCGAGGTGTTCGCGGTTGACAACGTTCGGCGTCGGTGCAACGCGCACGTCAGCCACTTCCCCCAAACGCACATGACCATCGCCGGGCGTGTCGATCAGGAGATTTTTAATATCGGTCAGACTATGCCGCGCTGAAGGTATGCTCCACACATTTACATCGTATGTCCGATTGGCGATGTGAATGTCGCCGGCTTCTTCGAGGGCCACTTGAGTGGTCGCAGACCGACGGACGTCGCCTGGTTTGAGTCCGTATTTATGGGCCTTGTCCAAATCGACTTTGACTTCGATCTGGGGAATCTTTTCCTGAAACGACATGTGCAGATCAACGATGCCGTCAATCTTTGCCAGGGCATCTCTCACCTCCACAGCCTTTTCGGAAAGGATATCCAGATCGCGGCCAAAGATGCGCACCACAATGGCATCGGAGGTTCCGGTCAGCACCTCGCGGATTCGTTCCTTCAGATAGGTTTGCACATCCCGATAGATCCCAGGATAGCCATCGACCACCTCCTGGATATGGGCCAGCGTCTTGTCATAGTCCACCTCCGGACTGACGCTGACCCAGTGTTCGGCAAAGTACATTCCCACCACTTCATCCATGATCAGCGCTTGCCCGATGTGAGAGCCGAGGTTGCGCACGCCGGGAATGGAGAGCAACTCCTTGGCGCTCTGGATGCTGATCCGCTGCATTTCGGGCCACGAGGTGCCGGGCTTGGTGAGCCAGTGCATCAGAAAGTCCCGTTCCTTGAAATCTGGCAGCAGGGATTGGCCAAGCCGCGGCCATATCAGGATGCCGGCCAACGCGAAGACGCCGACGGTGGCATAAGCGGTGCGCGGCTTATTGACAATTCTCACCAGTAGGGCGTTATAAGCACGCTGCAACCAGCGCGTAAGCGGGGACTCGCGATGCTCAAGCGGCACATTGCGCAACAACAGAAAACTCATCGCCGGCGTGACTGTCAGTGCGACCACCATTGAGGCCATCACAGCCAGAGAGTACGAAAATGCAAGCGGCTGAAAGAACGCACCGGACAATCCTTCCATGACGAAGACCGGCAGCAATGCCATAACCTCGATTAGCGTCGCAAAGATAATGGCATGACGCACTTCGAAGGAGGCCTCGAGGATGATCTTTGCAAAGGGTGTCTCCCTGCCTTCCTTGCGATACTGACGGATACGTCGTACAATGTTTTCGATGTCCACGATTGCGTCATCAACCACGGCGCCCAAGGCGATCACCAGCCCAGCCAACACCATCGTGTTGATCGTGGTGCCGCGAAAATAGAGCACCATGATAGCTGTCATCAGCGACAAGGGGATCGCAGTGCAACTGATCAACGCGGTACGCCACTCGAACAGAAAAGCGGAAAGAATGAGAATCACAAGTATGGCAGCAATGATGAGCGCAGTGGTGAGATTGTCGATCGACATCTGAATGAATGTTGCCGGCCGGAAGATGGAGGTGTCAATATCGACATCGGGAAGCCCAGGCCGCAGCGCATCGATGGCTGCTTCCACCTCCTTGGTCACCTGAAGGGTGTTGCCC
>JACQVJ010000021.1 GCA_016209805.1 Ignavibacteriota bacterium | reverse complement strand
GCGGCATGATCCGCAAGGTAACACATCTGGTAACGGTCGAAGAGATAGAGTAGGGACAGGCCTGAAAGAAGAAGGAAGACAATGGCAAAGGACATTCTGAGCAATTTGACGCCTGCAAGAGGCTCGCGCAAGAAAAGGAAGCGCATTGGACGCGGGCAGGGTTCTGGTCATGGCGGCACGGCCACTCGTGGACACAAAGGTGCTGGTTCACGCTCCGGAACACGGTATGTTGCGGGGTTTGAGGGTGGACAAATGCCGCTGGTGCGGCGCGTCCCGAAGCGCGGCTTCACGAGCCCTTTCAGGATCGAGTACCAGGTTGTCAATGTGGAGACGCTCGAGAGACTCGCCACCGATGGGAAGGTTCAGGATGGCCTCGTGAATCCGGAGATCCTCGTGAAGATTGGCGTTGTGAAAAAGAAGTCGGTGCCGGTAAAGATTCTGGGCAACGGTGAGTTGAAAGCCAAACTCAACGTATCAGCCCATGCGTTCAGCAAATCCGCGCTCGCAAAGATTGAGACGGCTGGCGGGAAAGCGCAAACGATTAGTTCATCTGTGAAAGAATAAATGGCCACGCTCAGCGAGAGCTTTCGCAACGTCTTTAAGATACAGGAACTCCGAACAAGAATTTTTTTTACAGCATTACTTCTGATCGTCGTACGCATCGGGGCGCATATCACTCTCCCCGGTGTTGATGCGATCCTCCTTGCCCAGGCGGTAAGGAACCAGGAAGCGAACACACTGTTCGGTTTGTACGATTTGTTCGTCGGTGGTGCGTTCCAGAACGCGGCCATCTTTGCGCTTGGCATCATGCCGTACATCAGCGCATCGATTATCTTGCAGCTCCTCGGTGCGGTTGTCCCCTACTTCCAAAAACTCTCGAAAGAGGGCGAAGAGGGCCGGCGAAAACTGACGCAGCTAACGCGCTACGGCACTGTGCTCGTGGCTGCCCTCCAGGCGTGGGGCGTGAGCGTCAGACTGTTGAGCCTGCAGGTCGACGGCATACCCATTGTCCCCCCTGAGGTTCAGGGGGTTGGCTTTACGATGAGCACGGTGATCTTCCTGACATCGGGAACAATCTTCATGATGTGGCTCGGTGAACAGATCACCGAACGTGGAATCGGGAACGGAATCTCGCTGATCATTTTCATCGGTATCATCGCCCGGTTTCCCCACTCGATTGTCGACCAGTTCAGAGTTACAGATAACCTGATCATCTCGCTGATCATCCTTGCAGTGATGGTTGCGATTGTTGCGGCGGTTGTTCTCGTCACGCAGGGGACGCGGAGGATTCCTGTTCAGTATGCGAAGCGTGTTGTCGGGCGTAAGGTTTATGGCGGCGTCACTCAGTATATTCCGATGCGCGTGAATACTGCGGGTGTCATGCCGATCATCTTTGCGCAGTCCATAATGTTCATCCCGCAGACTATCGCGACGTTCTTTCCGGAGAGCGACTTCATGCAAAATCTGTCGGGATATTTCGAATACACGTCGTTCACGTACTCGTTCTTTTACGCGCTGATGATCGTCTTCTTCACGTATTTCTATACGGCCATTGCCTTCAACCCGAAGGACGTGTCGGAGAACATGCAGAAGCAGGGAGGTTTCATACCGGGTATTCGTCCGGGAAAGCACACAGCGGATTTTATTGACAACATCCTCACGAAGATAACCTTGCCGGGCTCGATTTTTCTTGCGATCATTGCCATCTTGCCGGCGTTCATGTCGCGATTCGGTGTCACGCCGAGTTTCGCACAGTTCTTCGGAGGAACCAGTCTGCTTATTATGGTAGGTGTCGCGCTCGATACATTACAGCAGGTCGAATCGCATCTGCTTATGCGTCACTACGACGGGTTCATGAAGTCCGGGAAGTTGCGGGGACGGCTTCGTTAAACGGGCCTCTATTGTTGTCGGGCGGAGTATGGGAAAGGTATTTATAAAGTCCCAGCGCGAAATCGAGCTGATGAAAGAGAGCTGCCGGATCGTTGCAGAAGTGCTGGCACTCGTTGGGTCCAGAATCAAGCCTGGTGCATACACTCGGGACTTGGACGAAATCGCTGAACGGTACATTCGCTCAAGAGGTGCGACACCAGCCTTCAAAGGATATGGGACGGACAAGCGGAACCTCTTTCCGGGGACTCTCTGTGTTTCGATTGAAGATGAAGTCGTGCACGGCATCCCGAACGGTCGGCAACTGCAGGAAGGACAGGTTATTTCCGTTGATGTGGGCGTGAAGAAGGATGGCTACTACGGAGATGGTGCTCGTACGTTTGCGGTCGGAAGAGTCTCCGAGGAAAGGATGAGGTTGTTACGCGTGACCGAGGAATCTCTCTACAAAGGTATCGAGCAGGCGCAGGAAGGGAAGAGGCTCCACGATGTCTCGCATGCTGTGCAAACACATGTAGAAGCGGCGGGTTTTTCAGTTGTGCGGGATCTCGTCGGTCATGGTATTGGGAAGAGCTTGCATGAAGAACCGGCCATCCCAAACTATGGCGCACCGGGGACCGGTATCAAGTTGAAGGAAGGCATGGTTCTGGCAATCGAACCGATGGTGAATGCTGGAAGTGCGCGTGTAAGCGTAGGCAACGATGGGTGGACGGTGCGGACCTGGGATGGCAAGCCTTCGGCGCATTTCGAACATACAGTTGTTGTACGGAAAGGAGATGCAGAAATCCTGACCAGGTAGTTCTGGCAGTGAATCGTGTATGGCAAAACAGGGTCCCATTAAAGTTGATGGCGTCATTACAGAAACATTACCCAATGCCATGTTCAAAGTCAGCCTGGAGAATGGCCACAACATATTGGCGCATATCTCAGGCAAGATGCGGATGAACTTCATCAAAATTCTGGTTGGCGACAAGGTGACCGTCGAGTTGTCGCCGTACGATCTTTCAAAGGGGCGGATCACATACAGGTACAAGTAGGTCCGAACAGCGGGCCAAGGAAGCGGTTACTATGAAAGTACGATCAGCGGTAAAGAAAATGTGCATCAACTGCAAGATCATCAGACGCAAGGGAACGGTGCGGGTGATCTGCAAGAATCCAAAACATAAACAGCGTCAGGGTTAAGGTAAGGAGGAATCCGTTTGGCTCGTATTGCTGGGATTGATCTACCAAAGAAAAAGCGATCGGAGGTTGGTTTGACCTACATTTTCGGCATTGGTCGAACCACAGCGCGCACAATCCTCAACAAAGCCGGTGTCGATATACATAAGAAAGTCGCAGACCTGACTGATGACGAAGTGGCGAAGATCCGCGGCATTATCACGGCTGAATACAAAGTTGAAGGTGCGCTAAGAACCGAGGTGCAAACGAATATCAAGCGTCTCATGGACATCGGCTGCTACCGCGGCATCAGACACCGCAAAGGTCTACCGGTTCGAGGTCAGCGCACGCGCACGAATTCCCGCACTCGCAAAGGTCGCCGCAAGACCGTTGCAGGGAAGAAGAAGGTCGCGGCGAAAACATAAGCATCTGTTCTGCAGAGCGGCGTGAAGAGGTAAACGTATCACTTAATACTGAGGAGGTTCAGGTGGCAAAAACCACACCTGCATCCACTACCGGCGAGGTAGTCAGGAAAAAGAAAAAAATTCAGGTCGACGTCAGCGGCAAAGCGTACATCAAGGCGACGTTCAACAATGTTATTGTGACTATCACCGATATTTACGGCAACACCATAAGCTGGTCGTCTGCCGGTAAGAATGGGTTCAAGGGCTCGCGGAAGAACACACCATTTGCGGCCCAGGTTTCGGCTGAGGCTGCCGCGAAGGCAGCGCACGCGCTCGGCCTGCGTAAGGTTGAAGTGTTTGTGAAGGGACCGGGTTCGGGGCGTGAGGCGGCGATCCGCGCATTGCAGGTCGCCGGATTGGAGATCTCAAGTATCCGGGACGTCACGCCAATTCCCCACAACGGATGTCGTCCGCCGAAGAGACGAAGAGTGTAATCATCATCAAGACAGAGAGACTTCATGGCAAGATATACTGATCCAAGTTGCAGACTGTGCCGTCGGGAACGGCAGAAGTTGTTCCTGAAGGGGACGAAATGCTTCACGGAAAAATGTCCCGTCGAGCGGCGCGGATTTCCACCAGGACAGCACGGCCAGAGCCGGCGCGCAAAGGTCTCGGAGTACGGCGCGCAGCTGAGGGAAAAGCAGAAGGTCCGACGGATGTACGGACTGATGGAAACACAGTTTCGCAACTACTTTGAAAAGGCGTTGAAGCAAACGGGACGGACAGGTGAGACACTTGTAAAGCTTCTCGAACGCCGCTTTGACAACGTGGTGTACAGGCTG
>JACQVJ010000230.1 GCA_016209805.1 Ignavibacteriota bacterium | reverse complement strand
TGGTTCAAGTGGGAAGCGGCCCTCACCTGGCTCAGCGGCTTTCTTCTATTATTATACTTGTACTATTTCGGCGGCCTCATGGTCGATGAGACGATGAATGAAACCGCAGCTATTGCAGTCGGCTTCGGTCTCCTTCTCATCTCGTGGCCCGTATACGATTTTTTGTGGCGGTCGCCCCTCGCGAGGAACGAGCTCATCGGTGCCGCCGTGTCATACATGCTTATCGTGCTTGTCTCGTACGGTCTGACGCATTACATGGGTCCGCGCGCAGCATACATGCATGTGGGTGCGATGCTCGGAACACTCATGACTGCGAACGTCTGGATGCGAATTCTACCTGCACAGCACAAGATGGTTGCGGCACTACGTGAAGGGAAGGAGCCCGACTTCATCCTTGCGGATCGGGCAAAGAGTCGCTCCAAGCACAACACGTTCATGGTCGTGCCGGTCGTGTTCATCATGATCAGCATTCACTTTCCCACCACAACATACGGGACTTCACTCAACTGGCTCGTCCTTTCGGTGATCGTCCTCGTGGGTTGGGGAGCGGCGAAGATCGTGAGAAGGGCGTAGGCCGGAACCAACTCACACAACATCCAACGAGATAACCATGTCGTACACGCATATCATTGTTACAAGACAAGACAATTACGCGATCCTTCAAATCAACAGACCGGATGTTCTCAATGCACTCAACATCAAGCTGATGGAAGAGCTTGTTGCTGCTCTGGAAGTCCTCGATGACGATGACGCCGTTCACTGTATCATCCTCACAGGCAACGAAAAGGCATTCGCTGCCGGCGCCGACATCAAGGAAATGGCCGATGCATCTGCGATGGAAATGTTGAAGCGCGACCAGTTTGCGAGATGGGACAGAATCCGCAAAATCAAAAAGCCGATCATTGCTGCGGTCAGCGGTTTTGCGCTCGGCGGCGGGTGCGAGCTTGCGATGACGTGCGATATGGTGATCGCCTCCGAGACGGCGAAGTTTGGTCAGCCGGAAATCAACATTGGCGTCATGCCCGGCGCAGGGGGGACGCAGCGGCTAACGCGGGCAGTCGGAAAAGCGAAAGCAATGGAAATGGTCCTGACAGGAAGGTTGATCTCCGCAGATGAGGCACTTCGATGGGGTTTGATCAACAAGGTCGTGCCTGTGGAGTATTACCTTGAAGAGGCGAAGGTATGGGCGAAGGAAATCGCGTCAAAGGCGCCGGTTGCCATCAGACTTGCCAAGGAGTCGGTGCTGAAGGCGTTCGATACGACGATCGAAGGCGGACTGGAGTTCGAACGAAAGAACTTCTATCTCCTCTTCTCATCGGAAGATCAGAAGGAAGGGATGAAGGCCTTCGTCGGAAAGAGGAAGCCGGAGTGGAAGGGAAAGTAACCCTCGGATGAGCAACTCCGGGGAACATGGAAACAGAACGTAAACACGTTGACAGTCAGGATACTCAGTTACTTTTTTGCGGCAGCGGCCACCCTGTGCCTTGTCGGGACCTTCCTTCCGGAGACACTGTGGCGTGATGCGATTATTTCTCCGACGCAATGGGGATCGGAACAACAGGATGATCTTTTGTATGTTCGCATCTTCCTTGCCGGATTCGGATTGGTGATGCTGGGATGGTCGCTCTATTGCAATCGTGACCGGATGTTCTCGAACTGGTTCACGAGCCGGACGAAGGAGAAGGTGTTCCTCTGGCTTTTTTTCATCCTTGTTGCCGGCACGGCTCTGATCGTGGCACGATTCTTCATCACGTTTCATGATCACGTTCGCATCATCGGTCCGAAGACGCCGTTTTCCAATTGGGGAGAATTTCTTGGCGTCACTGTCACGGTGCCGTTCGAGCACAACAGCACACGGGATGACTTCAACGGCCTTTATCTTGCAGTTGCCGGAAGCATCGCGTTGTTCATGTCGTTGCTGCGCATAAAGGGAATGTCGCGCCTGAGGGACACCGATTTCCCGACGGTCCTCTGGGTAATTCTGTCGTTCGGGTTTCTCTGGGCGAGCGTGGATGAGCTTGTGATGATCCATGAGCTGATGGGGCCTAATCTTCCGATCATCCGCGATGCGGGGCTGACGAAATATCCCGACGATTTGATCATGATGATGTATGCGGCCGCCGGTCTGTTAGTCTTGCTGAGATATTTGAAGTACTTTTTCGCTCAGAGGGAGGCGTTCGTGGTTTTCATCGCGGGTGCGGTGTTCCAGGGACTGGCAGCGATCAATGGACTTCCGGGGGTAAACCTGAATGAGGAATCGTATGAGATGCTGGGGGGACTCTGTTTCTTTGTTGCGATGTTCATGTACGCAATGAGCGAGATTCAGGAAATGGCAGCGAGGACCCGGAAAGTTTCTTAATCACTAATCATCTTAAAGCTATGCCTCAATTTCAGACTCTACTTTATGACCTCAAGGACGGAATCCTCACGATCACAATGAACCGCCCCGAGGTATACAATGCCCTGAACGAACAGATGAAGAAAGACCTGAACGATGTGTTTAGAGAAGCCGAGAAAGATCCATCTGCACGATGCATCGTGCTGTGCGGGGCTGGTGACAAAGCGTTCTGCTCAGGTCAGGATTTGAAGGAACATGCCGGCTCGAAGCGATCGCTCAAAGACTCGATTGAAAAATCATACAATCCACTCATCAGACGGATGCGCTCCATTGAAAAGCCGGTCATCGGCATGATCAATGGCGTTGCCGCCGGGGCAGGATGCAGCGTTGCCCTCGCGTGTGACATGCGTGTCATGTCGACTACTGCGAAGCTCATCGAGATTTTCGTCCGGATAGGTCTCGTTCCTGACTCGGGCTCGCACTGGTTTTTGCCCCGACTCGTCGGCATGGCGAAGGCATTCGAATACACCGCATTGGGGAGCGACATTACAGCGGAAGAAGCGCTCCGCGTTGGCCTCGTCAATGCCGTTGCTCCTCCTGATCAACTGGAGAAGGCCACAAACGATCTGGCGAACAAGCTCGCCAAAGGCCCCACAAAGGCGTATGGCCTCATAAAGCGGACAATGAACAAAGCACTGACGACTGATCTGGACTCGCTTCTCGATTACGAGGCATATATCCAACACATTGCTTCCGAAACGGAGGATCATCAAGAAGGGCTTAAGGCGTTTCTGGAGAAACGCCCCGTCCAGTTCAAAGGGAAGTAGGCTGATCAGCGGAGAGGATCTGGTTGACAAACGTCTCAGGATTCTCTATACTTATTCAGACCTCCTTCAGTCCATCACACACCATCTGATTATGATCAAGACTGTCGGGATAATCGGTGCAGGAACAATGGGGAGCGGGATTGCACAGGTTGCCGCGCTCGCCCGCTTTGAGGTTGTGCTCCACGACGTTTCAGCTGAGGCGTTGAAGAAAGCGATGGACCGGATTAAGAGTGATTTTCGCCGCAGTGTCGAACGACAGAAGATCACTGCCACAGAAGCAACCGAAGCCCTTGCGGCGATCCATCCGAGAAAAGACCTGCATGACTTGGGTGATTCAGATTTTATCGTCGAGGCTGCCATAGAGGACCTTGAAGTCAAACGGAAGATCTTCAAGGATCTTGATCAGATCGTTGGGCCGGGGGTTGTTCTTGCAACCAACACGTCGTCTCTTTCCATCACTGCAGTCGGTTCGCTCACGAACACTCCCGAATGCGTTGTGGGAATGCACTTCTTCAATCCCGCTCCCGTGATGAAGCTTGTTGAAGTTGTCCGGGGGAAGCATACATCCGATGGGACAGCGAAAGAAACATGCGATCTCGCGGTAACGATGGGGAAGACCCCTGTCGTCTGTAAAGACACACCGGGTTTCATCGTTAATCGTGTTGCACGACCGTTCTACGGAGAGGCGCTCCGATTGCTTGGAGAGGGAGTTGCACCGGTCGAACAGATCGACAGGATCGTGAAAGCGGAAGGAGGCTTCAGGATGGGGCCGTTCGAACTCATGGACTTGATCGGCATCGACGTAAACTATGCAGTGACGAAATCTGTGTATGATCAGTTCTTCCACGAGCCGCGATTCCGGCCGCACCCGATCCAACGACAAATGGTAGAATCCGGCATGCTCGGACGAAAAACGAAGAAGGGTTTCTATTCCTACGAAGAATAAGATCCGGTGAAGAAACGTATTTGCATACTTGGTGACTCGCCGCTCGTGGAAGAGTTCGCCGCACTGTGCTTGAACAAAGGCTACACTGTGCAGGCACGGTTGAATGCAAGCGGTGCCGTAGGAGTCAGACTGCCAAAAGGTGTGAAGAAGATTCTGCGACCGACAAAGGCGAACGACTTTGCGCTTGAACTCACAAACATAGAGAGAGAAAGAAAGAAGAAAAACCTGATCGAGCTTGACAAGGCTCTCCCTTCCAAGACTCCGATTTTCTCCTCTTCCGTCACGTTCAGGGGAGGAGAACAAGCGACTTGGATCTCCCATCCAGATCGACTCATGGGACTCGGTGCGCTTCCAACACTCATTGAGGGTTCGTTAGTGGAGTTTGCTCCGACTCAGTTCAGTGATGTCTCCGTACGTGATGCTGCCGGGAGATTTGCCCAGTCCCTTGGCAAGGAGTCGGAATTTGTACAGGACAGCGTGGGTCTCGTCATGCCGCGGATACTCTGTATGCTCGTCAATGAAGCGTGCTTTGCGATGGGGGAGGGTGTTGCAGTCCCACGTGATATCGATACTGCAATGAAGCTTGGGACAAACTACCCACACGGGCCGCTCGAATGGGCCGCGCGCATTGGCCCGCGCCATGTAGCGGCCGTGGTTTCTGCGTTGCATATCGGATTTGGGGAGGAGCGTTACCGCGTGGCTCCGATGCTTCAAAACGCGGCGCTGGTGAATGCTTTTCGGGAAAATCGGGTCTGACTTGAAATTGCCGGGTTTTTCAATATCTTATTCCCATTGCCAAAACACCAAACAAATCGGGTTGAAAAGATGAAGAGGATATTGTGCATTTTTGCGTTCAGCCTTCTGTTGTCGGGCAGCTTATGGGCCCAAGCCAAGGTCCAGGTCGTCGGTGGTTCGAAGCTTGATCTTGGCACGATCTATCGCGGTCAGGTGGTTGAGAAAAAAGTGGTCTTGAAGAATGTTGGAGACCAGGTCTTGGAAATTGGGAGAGTCGATGCATCATGCGGATGTACCGGGACGCTCGTGTCCAGCAAGCAGATCTCGCCGGGCAAAACCGGAGAGTTGTTGATTACGTTCAACTCCGCTAATTTCTCAGGGTCGGTGCACAAGTCAGTCACTGTGAACTCAAACGCAGATGGCTCGCCGTCAACGCTGATTGAATTCTCGGCAACGGTTGTTCAGGAGATTTCGGTGACTCCCGTGCAATTCTGGTTCCGCGATGCCGAGGTTGGAAAAGCAACAAGCGCAAGTGTAACGCTGACCAACCAGAGCAAGGAGAATGTCGATATCATGGGGTACAAGACGAATCTTGCAGGTTTCACGCTGAGTATCCCGGCAGAACCTCTGAAGCCGGGTGAATCCGTACAGCTGGTTGCAGAATACACACCGAAGGCGGTGATGAGCATCCTCAACGATGGCGTGTCGGTGAAAACTTCGAGCAAGCGCGAGCCTGATGTGTTCATTCGGATTTTCGGTAACGTAAGAGAGTTTGTTTTTAAGTAGGGGTTCTTCGAAGCCGGAACTCCTACTGTTTCAAAAAATCCTCGCTCCTGTGGCCTCCCTAGCCGGAGCGGGGATTTTTTTGTCTGACAGTGAATTCAGCAGTGGACCGGCCTCCAACAATCTGGCTTCCGGTCGTTGCGGATCCTGACGTTTGCGTCGGGACGAGGCAATCTGAATCCATGCGAGCCATTCTTGCCTTTAGTGTCTTGGCGTTTTTGTGGCAAGAAATCAACGACCTCACGTTCCTTCTGCGGACAGATAGGAATATCTGTCCTACCGGTGGTGCGGATTTGAACCGTTTCATCTCTCTTTTCAAAAACGTATATTCATCCATAGTTCTGTACCGCACAAAAGACCTGGTAATCGAACACTCTTTCCGTTCATTGCTATGACACATCAACCCAACGCCTTCATTGTTGACGCGCTCAGGACGCCGGTCGGCAAATATGGAGGACTGCTGCGTGATGTCCGTCCCGACGACCTTGGTGCGATGGTGATCAAAGCACTCCTTGAACAAACCAAGATCGATCCCCAACTGATCGACGATGTAATGTGGGGATGTGCGAACCAGGCGGGAGAGGACAACCGGAACGTCGGTCGGATGAGCGCGCTATTGGCTGGGCTGCCGCAGAGTGTTCCGGCCAATACGATCAACCGGTTGTGCGGATCGAGTCTCGATGCGATCATCCAGGCCTCTCGCGCGATCTGGTCGCGTGATGCAGAGATCCTGATTGCAGGTGGTGTCGAGAGTATGAGTCGCGCCCCCTACTCCATCCCCAAGAACCAGAGTGGCTTGTATGGCAACGTCACCGCGTATGACACGGCGCTCGGTTGGCGTTACCCCAATCCGAAAATGGAGAAGATATTCCCCCTTGAGTCGATGGGTGAGACGGCGGAGAACCTTGCAGAGAAGTACAAGATTCCGAGGGAAGAACAAGACGAGTTTGCATACAACAGTCACATGAAGGCAGTGAAAGCCCAACAGGACTGCAAGTTCCAGGATGAGCTTGTGCACGTGGAGATCCCACAGAGAAAGGGCGATCCCTTAATTGTCAAGCAGGATGAAGGTCCACGAGCGGACACTTCGCGTGAAAAGCTTGCGAAGCTCTCGCCGGCATTCAGAAAGAACGGGACGGTCACCGCCGGCAATTCATCGTCGCTGAACGATGGTGCGGCAGCCGTCCTTGTGATGACAGAGCAGAAAGCGAACGACCTCGGGATGAAATCCATGGCTCGTGTGGTGTCCACCGGAGTTGCCGGAGTCGATCCGCGCTACATGGGCATCGGACCAGTCCCGGCGGTGCAGAAGGCGCTGAAGAAGGCGGGACTGACAATGAAGGATATTGATCTGATAGAGTTGAACGAAGCCTTTGCCGCTCAGTCGCTTGCCGTTGTGCACGATCTCGAGATCCCGATTGAGAAGCTCAACCCTAACGGCGGCGCCATAGCGCTCGGCCATCCCCTCGGCTGCAGTGGTGCACGCATCATGACAACGTTGCTCCACGAAATGAAACGACGTAACTCGCGATACGGCATTGCGACGATGTGCATCGGTGTCGGGCAAGGCGTGGCGGTCGTGGTGGAGAGGGGTTGATTGGTGGATTGATGGATTGGTGGATTGATGGATTGGTGGATTGATGGATTGATGGAGGATGGAATGAAAGGACCGAGACCCTTCGTCATCCTGAGCGACCGACACGATGGACTAATCTGTGTGGAGGGAGTCGAAGGATGTTAAGCGCGTGGCACCCTTTGACTTCCTGCCCGTCCGGTCCGCTTCGGCGAGCGTCCGCCTCGGAGAGCCGAAGGCGAGACGGGAAGCGAGACGAGCAGGCGGGGTCCCAACTTGATATAGGGTCGAGCAGCGTCACGTCGTTATTGTTCTACGAAATAATGCGTAAAAGGAGGAAAACCTTGAGTCCCGAATCCCGTCGTCTTGCAGGCATTCTTCTCGTTGTCCTTCCCACTGTGATCTATGGAGGGACACTTCTCCTGTCTCAGTTGATTGATAGCGACTCAGGATACATGGAGAATCCTTTGCGTCAGGATCTCTTTCGCGCCGGACATGCGCATGCCGGGGTTCTGCTTGTTCTTTCACTCATCGCTCTCCGCTATGTCGATGAGGCAAATCTATCGGCATCGCTCAAGTGGTTTGCGCGCGTTTCAATCCCCTTGGCAGCGATCTTCCTGCCGGCGGGGTTTTTCTTTTCTATTCTTTCGCCAACTGCATCAGAGCCAAATAGTCTGATCTATCTTGCGTACATTGGGGCTGTGGATCTGGCCGCGGGCCTCGTGGTACTCGGTGTCGGTCTGATCAGAGCGAAAGGATAGACGATTTACACTCGTGGTCGAAGGGTTTGACCGTTACTTGACATAGTCTCGTCGTTCTCCGCGTGAAGAACTCGGAAGTGATATGCTGAAATGGGGGTCATCACTTATTCTCACATACACAAAGGAGGTCCTATGCGTACAGCATCCGCGTTTCTTTTGGTTGTGGCTATTGCGGCGCTTGCCCATGCAGGCACGCCCAAGCTGGTCTCCACGCAGGAGCTTGACGATATGATCAAGAAAGGCGGCGCGAGTGTCGTCGACCTGCGCTCGGACTTGCCGGAGTATCTGAAGGGCCACATTCCGGACGCATCCTACCTGCATTACGAGACATTGCGCATCAGCAAGTCGGGTGTCCCCGCGGCCATGCTTTCAGGCGAATCCTATGCTGCGCTCTTCTCGCGACTCGGGCTGACCATGGAGAAGCCTGTCGTCATTTATAGCGCTGGTGATGCCAACAACTTCTACGCAACGTTCATGGCATGGCTCCTCACGGGCTTTGGCCATCAGTCGGTGCATCTGCTGGATGGAGGATATGAAAAGTGGATGAAGGAAGGACGCACGATTGCAAAGCAATACCCAAAGGTTCAGATGAGTTCGTTCCCCTCACAATCATTCAACCTGCATGTGGTTTCTCTCGATGCCGTGAAACGGGCAGTGGAGAAAAAGGATGCTCTGCTTGTGGATGCGCGACCGCTTGACCAATTTGAAGGGAGAGCCGGCGCGCAGATGCGCCTCGGCCACATTCCCGGAGCGATCCACCATTTCTGGGCAAGCGATTTGATGCAGACGGACAACGGAAAAGTGTGGAAGCCGACCGACCAGGTTCGCGAATCGTACGAAAAGCAAGGCGTTACCGCCGACAAGAACATCATCGTCTATTGCAACACAGGAACAGAGGCGACGCACTTGTATTTCGCGCTCCGCAATCTTCTCGGCTACTCCAAGGTGAGTGTGTACGTTCCGTCGTATACGGAATGGGCGGCCATCGAAGACTTGCCCGTCGAGCGAGCGGCCTCGGGCCAGTAGCCTGCTTACTTATCAACCGCGTAGATTTTACCAAGGCTGTTGAAAAATCAAAACTGCGTCACGCTGAGGTTCTCATCTTGACTCCGTCAAGAATCTTCATGTACTTTGACACCCTTCGACTCACAAAGAGCGTTCGCTCAGGGTGACGAATCGGTGGTCGCCCAGCCTCCATCGTCATCCTGAGC
>JACQVJ010000229.1 GCA_016209805.1 Ignavibacteriota bacterium | reverse complement strand
TTTCCCGCGCCGTTCGGGCCAAGCAGTCCCACCACCTCACCCTGTTCAACCTGGATACTGACGTTGTTCACAACAACTCGCTTTTTGTATTTCTTCAGAAGATGCTCGGAGCGAAGAATCTGACCACTTCTCTCCATCTTGGGAGGCGTCAATTTCTTCTTGGGGGCGGTCTTCCTTTTTTGTTTTTTTGGACTGGTCATCAACGTGTTGGGGTCGTCGATCGATTTTGTTGATACAGAAAAGCTGAATCGTTCATGGTCGGTCTATCATTTCGCCACAGAAAACGGCGCAGAGCGTATTCGGGTTCCCGCCCACTCACCATGTTTTCAGGGAAGTACTCTCCTTCCACTCCACCGTACACGTGGATGGATCCGAGCTTTCCCTCGTCCATAAGCATCACCACCTTGTCGCCGCTGGTTTTGTTCAAGCCGTTGGCTGCCGTATCTTCGTACAGGTGATAGACCGAGATCGCCCGCCTATCGACATCGATCTGCTGTAATGCCTGATCTGCAAAACGCAGCGTCATCTCTTCGCCGGTGAGTTGATCGAATCGATCGGCATGAAGTGAGTCGCTTCGCGAGACCGCAAATGCATTCCCGAGAACTTTCACCGTTCGAAGCCGACGCTCTACCATGTAGACATTTATCGAATCACCGGATATCTGAGTTTCTTCATACCAAACAAATGGGGACTTCCTGAGAATAATGCTGTCACCCTCAGTGAAAAACACAGCATACCCGGCAACAGCCGCGAGGTCGGAACGAACAATTTCCACACTGTCGGTGGCAATCAGTCGCTTCGGCGTATCACGGTAGGACTCCATCACCATGCTGCGAACCACGAGCGTATCGATTCTCCCTGAAGAGGAAGTGTCGACCTGCGTGAGCACGGGTTCATCCGTCATACGACTGTAGTTCTTGGGCGTGATACTTTCGAAATTGTGTCCCGTGATGGTAACGTTGTCTGTTGCATTGTATATCGACACATTACCCATCGCCACTGTCCGCCGCTCTTCGCGATAGTACGTCAGGGAATCGGCAAACAGGACGGACGCCGTATCGTTCACGACAACATGAGAACGAAAGAACGCCACTTTCGGGCCGGTAAAGTACTCGCCATAGCGCGCCGTCAGACGCACCTTGCCGTCGTCGAGGCTGACATTATCAAATGCCTGGGCTTTGCGTTCATCCCTGAAGTATATTCCGCGCGGCATTCGCATGATAACACTGTCGTCCTCCACGGTGACGTTTCCCGAAAGATACACGTTCCCTGATACAAGGTATTGCAGTGCTCGATCGCAGTGGACGCGCGTGTTCTCCTGAGTGAACGCAACGTTACCAATCAACTCTCTCGCGTCCTCGCCATCGATAACCTTGCCAACGAGGCTATCGGCGTGCTCGATAACCACCACTTTACCTGTCTGCGCAAAGAGAAGCGAGTGGGCGAGTAGAACGGAGGAAGCAATCCCTAAGTGTACGCGATTTCGGAACAGAAACAGTCTATTATTCATTCGTGATCGCACGTCCCGTCACACGGAAGATCTTGTAGTTCTTCAACGACTGATCACTCTCCATCCCAAGTCCCATGATATGCTCGGATGCAGAGGTAATATCGACAAATGCCTTTGTGTGGATTTTCCGTGTTGCATTATCCCAGAAGAGAGAATCCGTTTTAAGAACCGTGCCGCTGTCGGAGATCACGACAACATTTTTGTACGCCGCAAAGTCGTGGGTCCGGTCATCCACACTTCCGCGTCTCGCTGTAAGCAACGACGAGTGCTGCTCATGATCGTCGTAGAAATCGACATGAAGACTGTCATCGAGCAGTGTGTAATACTTGTCTGCGTACTTTGCAATGTACCCGGCCCAGAGAACCACCCGGACTTTTGCAGAGTCGGAGATGGTGATGACGCTGTTCCAGCTTTCCTGGGAAGGAATGTCCGCCACAGGAACTTCGGCAACAGTGGGTTTGATTTTTTCCTCGCAGCCCAAAGCTGCGATGCTCAAAACGAACGCGACGACGCACAGTGGCTTCATCCTGAGTCTTCTCCTCCAAGGCCGGCCTTTACCAGGTCATGAAGATGAACTACGCCCACAGGCCGGTTCCGTTCGTCGATTACAATGACTTGCGTAATGTTGTACGATTCCATTTCCTGGAGGGCAACGACTGCAAGCGTCCCCTGCGAAATGGTCTTCGGTTTCCTCGTCATGACCATGCCTGCATTGATGGCCGTGATGTCACTCGTTCTTTGCAGTAACCGCCTCAGGTCTCCATCCGTTATGACACCCTCGAGCGTCCCATCTTCACGTAGCACACATGTACAGCCAAGTCGTTTGGTCGTCATTTCCATGATGGCATCCCTCAACGGGACTTCCGCGGTGACGCGTGGAATGCCCTCTCCACTCACCATCAGCTCGTCGATCTTGAGGAGAAGTCGTTTTCCTAGAACCCCGCCCGGATGGTATAGCGCAAACTCCTCCTTGCTGAACTGTCGCATGCGCAAGAGAACGATTGCAAGAGCGTCACCCAGCACCAGCGTCGCCGTTGTTGAAGAAGTGGGGGCAAGATCGTGGGGGCAAGCTTCCTCCCGCACGGACGCATCGAGTGGCACTGTGGATTCCCGCGCGAGCCCCGATTGCATCTTCCCCACGAGGGAAACAATCGGAACGCCGAGTTGCTTGAACATAGGCAAGAGGTGACTCAACTCCGGTGTGTCGCCGCTCTTTGAAACACAGATAACCACATCATCCTTCCTTACCATTCCCAGATCGCCATGGACGGCATCAGATGGGTGAAGGAACACCGCGGGTGTCCCAGTTGAATTCATCGTGGCTACGATCTTACGCGCTATAATGCCGGACTTTCCGACGCCTGTAATGATCACCCGCCCTTTGCAGCTGAATATCAACTCGATCGCACGCGCGAAGCTCTCGTCGATCCTCTGCTCCAGATCCGCAACGGCACCAGCCTCGATGCGGATGACCTCTTTCCCCTTCTGAATGATTTCTTTGTGGTTTTCCAAATCAGCTTTTTTTTGAAAAGAGTCTTTTGAAGAGTCGTCCCAGGCCACCCTCCTCCTCGTGCGATACGGCGATCGGCAGGACGACCTTGGGCTTCACTTTGTTGTAAGCGATAAACGCCTTCATCACAGCGTCATCTGAATATGTACTCAGATTAGTGAAAAAGAGATCGGCTTTCAACGCTACTTGCGGATCGCGAATCTGCATGTGCAACATCAGCTCGTTGTAGAAATTCGTAATTGGAATAAGGAGGTTCATTCCCGTAGTGCGTTCGTGTAGCCAGATCCGTTTCTCCTGTCTTGCAATCGCCAAGACATAGTTGTCGTGGATCCGAACCTCACGAACCGGTTGCATTGTTGCAGGCGATGGATCTCCGGGTTGCCAGGTCGAATATGTCCATCGTCCTTTCTCCTCGAAATAATCGGGGATCTCTCCCCCTCTGCCGGAGACTATTTCGACGTCGATTTGCTCACCGACGTATTCCCTTACCGTGATTGTGAACCGATCCCGCGTTGTCTCGACTACTCCATAGGCAACAACTGAGGCGAGCGGTGACGTAGTGTCCGGGACATCATCTTCAAAGCCCAATACGAGATTTCCTTTTCCACGTCGCCCTTCACCAAGCACCACCATCGACCGAATGAGTTCTCTGTAGTGCTTGTACCCGGATCGGATCTCGGGCAAAACGAACTCGAGTACCTGCAGTTCTTTTTCCCGTAATGCACGGGGATAGCGTATGTGTGTTCGGGCCTCTGACATTCACGTGAGAATCAAGCACATTACTCCGATCGGTGTTTGAGGACAAAGTCGATCAGCTCGCGCACGGCGCCGTTGCCACCATCCGCTTTCGTGACAAGATCGACGACTCTCTTCACCTCTGGTCTCGCGTTCCGTGGTGCGGCGGACAATCCAACCACACGAAGCAAGGGAATATCGAACAGATCGTCGGCCATGAACGCAAACTCCTGATCGTTGAGCCCATTGCGTCTTTGAATCTCCCTCATCGCTTCGATTTTGTCGTCAGCTCCTTCAAACAGCTCCTCGACGTTCAGCTCCTTTGCACGTCGTTCAACAAGAGGCGACTTGCGCCCGCTGATAATACCGACCTTCAGTCCACATTCTCGCGCACGGGCGATCCCATAGCCATCTTGGGCGTTGAATCGCTTGAACTCAACCCCTTCGACCGAGTAATAGATTCCACCATCGGTCATCACTCCGTCCACATCAAACAGGAGCATCTTGACTCGACGAGCATTCGCAACAAGTTTCTTCTTATCTGACATCAACTATTCTTCGTGCATCTGAAAGGGGCTGCGCTCATCCAGCAGGTTGTTGAAAAACAGATTTTCACCGCAGAGACGCGGAGGCGCAGAGAAAAGGAATAGCAATAATCCCTCCGCGCCTCTGCGGTGGGTTTCTCTTTATTTCAACGCTCTGCTAGTCGTTGTACACAAACCGCAACCAGTTTTTCGGATCGTTTGCGTTCTTGACGATATCGAAGAATGTATCCTGCAACTTGCGCGTCACAGGGCCGGGCTTGCCATCGCCGATCTTGAGTTTGTCCACCGATCGGATGGGGGTGACTTCGGCTGCCGTGCCGGTGAAGAACAGCTCATCCGCCACATAGACAAATTCCCGTGGCAGATTCGTCACCACCACCTCATAGTTAGCTTCCTTGGCAAGCTCAATCACCGACGCACGCGTCACTCCCGGCAGCAGTGACGATGAGAGCTGCGGCGTGTAGATAACGCCGTCGCGCACGGCGAATAGGTTCTCGCCCGTCCCTTCGCTCAGATTGCCACTCACGTCCAATGCAATCGCCTCCTGGAATCCAGCCTGCACGGCTTCGAGCTTCATCAGCTGGGAGAGGATGTAATTCCCACCTGCCTTCGCCATTGCGGGGAGCGTGTTTGGTGCAGGCCGTGCCCACGTTGACACACAGACGTCGATGCCGTTCTGCAGAGCTTCGGGCCCGAGATAGCTCCCCCACTCCCATACCGCAATTGTCACATCAACCGGACAGTTAATCGGGTTGACGCCGACATCGCCGTAGCCCCGATACACGATCGGGCGGATGTAACACGCCTGCATCTTGTTGACACGAATGGTTTCAAGAATCGCTTCGTCGATCTGTGCTTCGGTATATGGGATCGGCGTACGATAGATTTTTGTGGAGTCGAACAGACGTTTCGTGTGTCGATCGAGCCGGAAGATCGCAGCACCCTTCGCAGTCTTGTAACATCTGATCCCTTCAAACCAGCTGGACCCGTAATGAATCACATGGGAGAGGATATGTATCTTTGCATCGTCCCAGTTGATGAATTTTCCGTTCATCCATATTTTTTCAACTTTCTTGATCGGCATAGGTGGACCTCGTGTTCTTGATGGTTGTTGGCACAGCAGACTTAGTTCAATGGCAACTCATACACCCGGTACGTTTTTGTTTTCACACCGTTGAGCAACTCCGCCCCCCGGTTCATCATAACGTTGTCTTCAACAATCCAGCCTGCCTCACCGTAGTCGTACCCTTCTTCGACGGATCGCCGGCCAGTTTCATAAAACAGAACGCCGCCGATGCCGGAGTTCAAATACTCGGGCAGAACCCCAAGGATGATGATACGGATCCGCTCGATCCGCTTTTTGAATACAAGCATCCGTATCAGTGCGGGAATCAAGTATCCCTTTTTGTTATCCTTGAGTACCATGTTGAGATCAGGAAGAGACAACGCAAAGCCAGCCGGTTTGCCATGTTTCTCAGCAATGATGACGAGGTTCGGGTTCACGATCGGCTTCAGATCCTTGGCAACGTACTCGAATTCCTCCTGCGTCATAGGTACTTCTCCCCAATTTCTCTCCCACCCTCTATTATAGAGTTCTCGAATCGTCATGACCTCCCGGTCAAATTCTTTCATATTCAGCGAGCGGAAGACCCATCCCTCCCGTTTCTTCAGTATCTCTGAAATCCGGGTCAGCTTTTCGCTGAACACCTTTTCCTTGTGCACTTCATATGTGAAGAGGTCTTTCGCTTTTCGGAATCCATAGCTCTCCACGAGTTGCCGGTAGTATGCCGGGTTATACGGCATCAGGATCGCCGGAAACTTATCGAACCCATCGATCAGCAATCCATACTCATCGTTGACCGAAGGGCTGGCAGGTCCGCGCATTGCATTCACGCCTTTTCTCTTCAGCCACTGCTTCGCCCCATCAAAAAGGGCGTTTGCCACATCCTGGTCGTCGAGACATTCAAAGAAGCCGAAGAAGCCGATGTTCTCGCCGTGCTCCTTAATATGGTTGTGATTGACGATCGCACCAATCCGCCCAACGACTTCACCATCCCGTTCAGCGAGAAACAATTCCATCTCAGCATGTTGATAGAAGGGGTTCCCCTTTCTGTCAATCAGTTTCTTTCGATCCATCAACAGCGGCGGGACCCAGTAGGGATTCCCCTCATACACCTTCCACTGAAACTTGATAAAGACCATCTCCTCCTTCTTCGTGCGGACTGGACGGATGTGTACACTGCTCATGGAGGGGAATGCACGTTGTTGGATGTTGAACCTTGCAATGCCTGCTACTCCTTCCGTTGCAACAACACACTGAGTAGGGTACTGCCTGGTGGGGGGCCGAGCCGCACACGAAGGGTTTGAAAGTCTCCCCGGTTTTCGGGCGCCACACGGACAGAATGAACGTCCGGCTATTTCATTGCTTCTGTAGCAGGAGCATGGTCAGGTGAAGAGCCACCTGTTGTTGAAGTCGATGACCGAATATTCAATGAACGGAAGCGCTAATTGATTACGCCCAATTGCTTGCCAATCGAGCCGAACGTTTCAAGAATCTTGTTGAGATGATGGTCTTCATGAGTTGCCATGTAACTCGTCCTGAGCATCTGCATTCCGTTCGGAACCCCGGGACTAATGAACGCGTTGACGAACACACCCGCATCGAACAAAGCCCGCCAGAACACAAACGTGTTCAGGTCATCGCCAATGATCACCGGCACGATGCCCGTCTGTCCGTCGATGACACGGAAGCCCATTGCTTTGAACCCCTTCCGCATCTTGTCGGCATTGGCCACAAGGCGCTTGATTCTCTCCGGCTCGCGCTCGAGAATTTCCAGAGCAACCAGGGCTGCCGCCACGGAGGCAGGCGTTGGACTCGCACTGAAGATGAGTGCCGGGGCATTGTGCTTCAGATAGTTGATCACTGCCTTGTCGCCCACCACGAAGCCGCCGAGCGACGCAAACGTCTTGCTGAAGGTCCCCATCGTCATATCGACTTCTTTTTCAAGTCCGAAATGGCTTGCGGTGCCTCTGCCCCCCTTACCAATGACACCAACGGCGTGAGCGTCATCGATCAGAATGCGTGAGTTATACTTCTTTGCAATCGCCACGATGTTTGGAAGATCGGCAATTGTCCCCGTCGTACTGAACACACCATCGGAAGCGACAAGCTTTGGCACCTCAAGCGGAAGCTTCGAGATCACCCGTTCGAGGTCTTTGGTATCATTGTGCTTGAAACGGATAAACTCAGCGAAGGCTCCCTTGGCCATCAGGTTGCCCGCCATAATGCACGCGTGGTTATCCCGGTCCGAGAGGATATATTCCCCCTTCTGAACGAGAGTTGGAATGATCCCCTGAGCGGTTTGATAGCCGGTACTATAGAGAAGGCAGGATTCTTTGTGGAAGAAATACGCGAGGCGTTCTTCCAGCTCGATGTGGAGATCAAGGGTTCCGGTGAGATAACGCGAGCCAGAGCAACCCGTTCCGTACTTTTCAACCGCCTTAACAGCTGCTTGCTTTACCCGAGGATCGGACGTGAGTCCCAGATAGTTGTTCGAGCCGGCCATGATGATTGGACGACCTTCGATCCTGACGACAGGACCTTCGTTTTCTTCAATCGGACGGAAGTATGGATAATAACCAGCGGCTTTGATTTCATCTGCTCGAGTGAATGACCAGCACTTTTCAAATAGGTCAACAGGTTTCTTTGTTACCTCTGTCAATTCCTCATTGTCCCCGGATCGATCACGTATTGAAGTCATACTACTTTTCTCCGAATGCATCGCATTGCTCCGTTCTCTCAGCACGAGAT
>JACQVJ010000232.1 GCA_016209805.1 Ignavibacteriota bacterium | reverse complement strand
GTCAACCACCCGGAAACCGACGTTGATGCCCGCGCTCTCATAAATCGAAAAGCGCTTGCCGAGCGTTGTGTTTATGTCATAGTGTCGTTCGTCGAAATCGCCAGTCAATGCAGATTCCACCTCGCTCTTATTTCGTATTCGTGAGAAGGAAAGGTTGCCGCTGAAGTAGAGGTCGTGTTCATGGTCGATCTGCGGATCGGAAAAGAAGAGAGACAACGAGGGATTGTATCCGAAAACTATCGAGCCGAAGATCTTCTGATTCAGTCCGCGGAAGTTGTTATGCAGGAGCCCTCCGCCGAAGTAGGGTTTCTTCGGATCGCCGTCACGGAACCCGAACAGTGGGACCGGAATGATGTACCAGCGCTCGCTCACATCGACGATCAAATAGTTCTGACCATCCAGCAACTGGAAAAAGATATCGACACGGGTGAAGAGTCCGAGGCTGTACACCCTGTTGCGGTCGAACTCGATATCGTGCAGCGTTGCTTCCGAGCCCGGCTTAAGGGTCATCTCACGAAGGACAACGGCTTCTTTCGTCTTGTTGTTGCCAATGACGATGATTGTGTCGATGATTCCATACGAGAAGTCGGGACCGGGAGGAAGTGAGTCGGGTTGTTGACTGAGTGCGGTTGCCGCTAATCCGAAGATCAATATGGATAAACACAATCTCATGCGACGTTCGAATGCACTGAAGAGGCTACATGTCAATGTACGCTCAGGGCCCGTGGAATTCAACCGCGAGAAGCGGCTTTGCCGGTTCAGCCGATCGCCTCCGTTGTTTGCTCTGTGTAGGATTCTATCGGCGGACACGAGCACATGATGTTGCGATCGCCGTACGAGCTGTTGATTCTCCCAACAGGAGGCCAGAACTTGTTGAAGCGCAAGCGGGGTGTTGGAAACGCCGCTTTGGAGCGAGAGTATTGATGATTCCACTGATCGCTTGTTGTTTCCTGTGCCGTATGAGGAGCATTCTTCAGCACGTTGTCATTGGCATCAGCCTGCCCGTCGGCAATCTCTTGTATCTCTTTACGAATCATGATCAATGCGTCGACAAACCGATCCAGCTCTGATTTGGATTCACTCTCCGTCGGCTCAATCATGAGCGTTCCGGGAACGGGAAATGAAACCGTCGGTGCATGGAATCCATAATCCATCAGTCGCTTGCCGATATCCTCGACCTCCACGTTTGCCAGCTGTTTGAAAGGACGTGTGTCGAGAATGAATTCATGGGCTACCCGACCTGTCTTTCCTTCGTAGAGAACCGGGTAATGAGATTCGAGTCGTGATTTCAGATAGTTTGCATTGAGTATTGCAAATTTTGTGGCCGCAGTTACACCGGACGCGCCAAGCATGGCAATATAGGCATGAGAGATGACGAGAATGCTCGCACTTCCCCAGGGTGCGCTTGCAACCGCATGGATGGCTTTTGAACCACCCGTCTTTGTAACTGGATGTCCGGGAAGATATGGCGCAAGATGTTTTGCGACGCAAATCGGGCCCATGCCGGGACCTCCACCGCCGTGAGGGATGCTGAACGTCTTGTGCAAGTTTATGTGACACACATCTCCACCGATGATTGCCGGACTTGTCAGTCCGACTTGCGCGTTCAGGTTTGCGCCGTCCATGTACACCTGACCTCCGTGCATATGCACGATAGCGCAGATTTCCTGGATTCGCTCTTCAAACACGCCATGCGTCGATGGATAGGTTACCATGAGCGCTGCAAGGTTCTTGCCGTGCTCTTGTGCCCTGGCCTTCAAGTCGTCCACATCGATGTTTCCCTTGTCATCACATTTGACTACCACAGCCCTGCATCCCGCCATGACGGCGCTTGCGGGGTTTGTTCCATGCGCTGATGAGGGAATAAGTGCAACGTTGCGATGGCCCTCCCCCCGATCCATGTGATATGCTCTGATGACCATGAGTCCGGTGTATTCGCCCTGAGCCCCCGAGTTTGGCTGCAACGAAGCGGCTGAGAGACCGGTGATCTTGCACAGATACTGTTCAAGATCCTTGAAGACTTCCATATAGCCATTGATCTGATTGGCCGGGACAAATGGATGGATGTTCGCGAATTCCCTCCAGCTAATCGGCACCAACTCCGCGGTAGCGTTTAACTTCATGGTGCATGAACCCAGGGGAATCATGGAGTGAACGAGCGAGAGATCTCTGTTCTCAAGGCTCTTCATGTATCGGAGGAGTTCGGTTTCCGAGTGGTAGGTGTTGAACACCGGATGAGTGAGGAATTCGCTCTTGCGGGCAAAGGGCTCTTGATAATCGAGGTTTAAAGCACCGAAAAGTTCATTCATACCATCCGTGTTCGGCTGGTGATTCACTGCCTGCGCGAAGACATCCAGAATCGCCAGAACATCCTCGGGCCGTGTGGTCTCATCAAGTGAAACGCCCACATGGTGAGCGTCGATATAGCGGAAGTTCATCCGCGCGGCCTCGGCAAGGGAGTGGATCTTGTCGGTCGAACGCACTTTCACTTTGAGTGTGTCAAAGAAGATTCCATTCAATTGTTCGTATCCGAGCCGCTTGAGGCCGCGCTCCAGTGCAGCAGTACATGCCCTGACGTTCCGTGCGATTCGTGTGAGTCCGTCAGGTCCGTGATACACAGCGTACATTCCTGCCATGATTGCAAGAAGTGCCTGGGCTGTGCAAATGTTCGATGTTGCCTTTTCCCTGCGGATGTGCTGCTCGCGAGTCTGTAACATCATGCGATAGGCTCTGTTTCCCCCCGCATCGATTGAGACACCGATGATCCTCCCAGGCATCTGCCGGATGAACTCGCTTTTTGTTGCAAGATATGCCGCGTGCGGTCCTCCAAAACCAAGCGGAACTCCAAAGCGCTGCGATGACCCAACGACGACATCTGCACCGAAGTCTCCCGGTGGCGTCAGCAAGATTAGGCTGAGCAGGTCCGCGGCGACCACGACCAGTGCTCCCACATCATGCGCTGACTTTATGAACTCTCGATAGTCATGAATCCCACCGTCCTGTGAGGGATATTGCAATATCGCGCCAAAGAATGATGGGTCGAGAGGAGTATTCTCGTGACTACCCACAACCAGCTCGATACCCAGGGGATAAGCCCGTGTCCGCAGTACGTCAATCGTTTGAGGCAGACAGGTATCGGAGACAAAGAACTTGCGTGCCTGTTCTCTGTTTCTCCCCACGATTCCACGGAGCATGATCATCGCCTCGGCTGCTGCAGTTCCTTCATCCAATAGGGACGCATTGGATACGTCCATCTTGGTGAGATCGATAATCATGGTCTGGAAGTTCAACAAGGCCTCGAGTCTTCCCTGCGAGATTTCCGCCTGGTAAGGTGTGTACTGTGTGTACCAACCAGGGTTTTCAAGGATGTTTCTCAGAACGACCGGCGGCGTGATGCAATCCGAGTAACCCATACCGATGTAAGACTTGAAGACCTTGTTTTGTTTACTCATCTCGTTTAATCTTTGGAGATAGCGGTCTTCGCTGATGGGATCCGGAAGCTGGATGGGTGTTCTTATCCGGATGTTGGCGGGAATCGTTTCATCGATCAATGCGTCAAGAGACTCCGCGCCGATTACTTCAAGCATCTCCATTGTTTCACTCTCATTTGGTCCAAGGTGCCGCGTCTGGAACTCTTCTTCGGTAAATGCGTGCATGCTCATACTCGGGTTATCCGTCGTGGGTTTGCGTCAATCTATTGAGGAACAAACAGTTCGTTTCGTCGAAAGGTGTTGCTACAATAGCGCTCTCAGCGCCTTACTTGCTGCAGCCTGCTCTGCTTCCTTCTTATTCTTCCCCGTACCTGATCCGCGAAACTGATTGTTCAACATAACTTCCACTGTAAAAGTCCGGTCGTGGTCCGGGCCCTCCTCCTTCACAATAGTGTATCGAGGAACACCAAGCCCTCTTGATTGGGCATACTCAAGTAACATGCTCTTATAGTTTTCATCTTGTGTGATGACAGATCCTTTTTCCATTGCTTCAAGCAGCTGCCGCTCGACAAATCTTTTTGTTACCTTGTATCCACCGTCCAGGTACATGGCGGCGATCAATGCCTCAAAGGTATCGGCCACAATCGTATCGGAACCTTTCCCCAGTGATTGCGCGGCGCTTGGGCTCATGATCACGAAATTTGAAAGATCGATATCCCTCGCGTAAGCAGCAAGCGCTTTCCGGTTTACAAGGCGCGAGCGCAATTTGGTAAGCTCACCTTCATCTGCCTCAGGATGTCGGTTGTACAGGTACTCGCCAACGATGAGGTTAAGAATGGAATCGCCTAGGAACTCCAGTCGCTCGTTTGATCGGCCCGGCTGGTGCGTACGTTGAAGGAAGGAACGGTGTATCAGCGCCTGCAGGAACAGCTCGCGATTGCGAATTCTATATCCAATGAGGCGTTGAAATTCTCTGATGTTCTTTAGGATGAGAGTCGTCTGCTCTCGTTCCTGGTCGGTCGACTTCTGTCCGGATTTTCCGGCTAACTTCGACAGAAATCCTCGCGCCCACCCCATACATGTCCCGGCTATGGTGTATACTTCTTCATCAAAATCGTCGCATTGTGACCGCCAAACCCAAACGTGTTGCTGAGCGCATACCGGACCGGCTGCCTTGTCGCCACGTTGGGCGTATAGTTGAGGTCACATGCAGGATCGGGATATTCATAATTGATTGTTGGGGGAATTGTTTCGTGGGAACATGCCAATATCGTCGCAATTGCCTCGACGGCACCTGCAGCACCAAGCAGGTGTCCCGTCATCGATTTTGTGGAGCTAATATTCATCTTCTTTGCGTGTTCACCGAAAACAGTCTTGATCGCGATGTTCTCGCTTATATCTCCAAGCGGGGTTGAGGTGCCATGAACGTTGATGTAGTCAACCATTTCGGGCTCGATACCCGCGTCCTTCAGGGCTCGCTGCATCGACCGCACAGCGCCCTCCCCGCCCTCGGGGGGAGCGGTGATGTGGTGGGCGTCGGCAGTGAAACCTATCCCAACGATCTCACAATAGATTCTTGCTCCGCGCTTGATGGCATGGTCAAGATATTCGAGGATCAATGTACCGCCCCCTTCTCCCATGACGAAGCCGTCTCGTTGGGCGTCAAAAGGTCTGCTTGCTTTCTCTGGAGCGTCGTTTCGAGTTGATAGCGCCTTCATGGAGTTGAACCCACCAAGTCCCATCGGTGTGATGGGAGCTTCGGATCCTCCGCATACCATCACGTCAGCGTCGCCATATTGGATAATGCGGAACGCATCGCCGATCGCATGAGATGCCGTTGCGCAGGCCGAGACGGTGGCGTAGTTGGGTCCCTTGAATCCGTGCTTGATGGAAATGTAGCCGCACGCGATGTCCGGGATGAGCATGGGAATGAAGAACGGACTGATCCGCCGCGGACCGCCCTGGAGGTAGTTATTGAACTGAGTATCATACGTTCTCATTCCGCCAATGCCTGATCCGTATACGACACCGATCCGATCCGGATCAAAATCCTTGATCGGCAATCCGGAGTCTTTCACTGCCATGTCAGACGAGATCACTGCAAATTGCGCAAAGGGATCCATCCTCTGTGCCGATTTCCGGTCGAGGAAATCGGTCGCCACGAAACCCTTTACCTCACAAGCAAAGTGGGTGTCGTATGTTGAAGTGTCAAAATAGGTGATGGGAGCAGCGCCACTCATCCCGCTAATCAGGTTCTTCCAGAAGTCCTCCACATTCAGCCCGATTGGCGTAATGGCACCCATTCCTGTGACAACAACTCTCCGCTTACCGTTCATCATAGCCCTATCTTACCGTGGTCAGTGCTTTTCCTCAGATGGCGAATATCACCACATCGCCACGAGACGAGAGGATGCGCCGTTGGTTCCATTATGCAGACTTTGACTGAATATACTTTACCGCATCACCGACGGTGGCAATCTTCTCAGCATCTTCATCCGGAATCTGGAGGTTAAATGCTTTTTCGAACTCCATCACGAGTTCCACCGTGTCCAGAGAATCCGCACCGAGATCGTTTGTGAACGACGCTTCCTGTGTAATCTGACCGTCGTCCACGCCAAGTTTGTTCATAATGATCTCTTTTACCTTTTTCTCAATATCTGACATGACATTGACCTCCTGTATGGTTGTAGAAAATGGATGAATAAAATGAATCACACTGCAACGTTTTGTCTTACATCGTTAGACCTCCATCGACACAGAGAACCTGACCCGTAATGTAGTCGGCGTCAGGTGAAGCAAGGAATCGGACGGCGGCGGCGATTTCTCCGGCTCGAGCCGTTCTCTTCAGCGGAATCATGTCCGCGATGGCTTTCTTCTGGCTCTCGTTGAGCTTGTCCGTCATTTCGGTATCTACATATCCCGGCGCAATCGCGTTCACCAAAATATTGCGAGATCCCAGCTCTTTTGCAACTGATTTTGTAAAGCCGATAATCCCTGCTTTTGACGCTGAGTAATTCGCTTGGCCCGCATTGCCAGTAAGACCGACCACAGAAGTGATATTGATGATCCTTCCAGATCGTTGGCTTATCATCGGACGCACCGCCGCTTTTGTATAATTATACACGCTCTTCAGATTATTTGAGATCACGCTATCCCAATCCTCTTCGCTCATCCGCATCAACAATCCGTCTCTCGTTATACCGGCGTTGTTGACCAGAATATCCAATCTGCCGCATTCCTTGACGACCGAATCGACGACGTTGGACGAATCGGAAGTCGATGCAGCGTCTGATTGATAGGCGAATACCTTTCGTCCCTTTGCCTTGAGCTCCTCCACAAGTTGCTGTGCACCGGATGCCGAACTCTTGTATGTGAATGCGACGACTGATCCCGCGTCCGACAGGGCGATGACGATGGCTTTCCCGATACCACGCCCGCCTCCGGTCACGAGAGAGATTTTGTTTTCGAGTTCATTCATGAGCTATCTCTCTGTCGGCTCCTGAATGTGACGTAAGTTCTGGATCGTGGCGTAGTGTGCTTCCAACTCAGCAAACCCATCCTTGCCGAGCAGATGAGTCAGCTCCTCCCTGCACGCCCTGAAAAGAGGTTGGTCAAAATCCGACCTGATTGAACAACAGTGCTCTTCATCCTGGAGCATGTCATCAAACCCAACGACGCTGTCCGCGATTTCCACGGGATAGAGGATGCAGAAAAGCGGCTTCAGGGCCCACTTGTGCATTCCTTCTTCAACTGCCGCAACCTGTAGTGAACACCGGCCGTGCTTGTCAAGAAATGCGCACTTATCGTTTATCTCCCGCGTGCCGATGCATTTCCCCGAAGGGAAATCCGGATCTTCGTGCTCGTTTGCCTCGAACCACTGTGTCTCATCGGCGGTTTGGGTGATGTCCATGTACTTTTTGACCACGTTCCTGTGAGCGAGGATCTTCTCGCGTTCCTGAACATCGGTGTAGACTCCTCCTTCACAGCATACGGAAGTGCAATTGCAGGGGCCGCCATTCGGCGAAAACCCTCGTTCGAAAAATTCGTCTGATATTATGTATTGCTTGACGTTCATCGAATCGCCGCTCCCTCAGCCGTGTTCTATAATTCAGTAAGATCGGAGTACTTATCGAAACCCGAGACCTGCGAGCTCGACACCGTTCGTTTGATCAGTCCCTGCAACACTTTACCCGGACCGATCTCACAAAACCGCTCAGCTCCATCGCGCACCATATTCTGGACTGTTGCCTCCCAGCGAACAGGGCTTGTGAGCTGGCGATAGAGCATTTCTCGAAGTTCATCGGCTTTTGTTGTCGGCTCTCCAGTAACATTCACATATACAGAGATTGTCGCATCGCGTATGGAAGTTTCGTCGAGCTTCTTCTTCAGTCCTTCGCGGGCACTCTCCATAAGAGGAGAATGGAATGCTCCGCTGACCACAAGTTCTTTCACGAGCTTTGCGCCTCGTTGTTTTGCGAGATCCATTCCCTTATGCACACCTTCAAGGGATCCTGAGATAACGATTTGCCCCGGCGAGTTGAAATTCGCAGGCTGAACGATACCCGCCGGTGATGCTTCCGCGCAAAGTCCCTCCACGACGTCAGGCTCAAGGCCAACCACTGCTGCCATCGTCCCCTTCGACTCTTCTCCCGCTTTCTGCATCAACTCACCTCGCAGCCGGACCAGCTTGAGGCTGTCTTCGAACGTCATCGCACGTGCTACTGTTAATGCGGAATACTCCCCGAGAGAATGCCCGGCAACCATTGACGGGTGCAAGTTCGACAGGTGTTTTGCAATGACCATACTATGCAGGAATATTCCCGGCTGAGTGTTCTTTGTCTGTCGTAACTCATCCTCCGGACCATCAAAGCAAATCCTGCTGATACGGATGCCCAGAATCTCGTCAGCTTCATCAAACACCGCGCGCGCTTCCCGGCTCTGGTCATAAAAATCCTTCCCCATGCCAACGTATTGCGATCCCTGTCCGGGGAACACAAATGCGATTCTTGACATTTCAGGATTGTATTATATCCGGTATCGACCACTTCACCAGGATAGAACCCCACGTGTAGCCTGCACCAAAGCTTGCAAGCACGATTAATTGTCCATTCTTCAGCATCCCTTTGTGCCACCATTCCGAGAGGCACAGGGGGATGGTCGCGGCTGTTGTATTACCATACTTGTCGATATTCACCATGACCTTCGACTTGTCGAGACCCATTCGCTCGGCAGCTGCGTCGATGATGCGGAGGTTTGCCTGATGCGGAACTAACCAGTCGATGTCCTTGCCAGTCAGGTTGTTGCGCTCGATGATCTCCGCTGAGACCTCGGCCATTCCCACGACGGCGACTTTGAACACCGCTTTGCCATCCTGATACAGGTAGTGCATTTTCTTCTCGATTGTTTCGGCAGAAGGGGGATTGAGGCTTCCACCACCTTTCATATAGAGGTACTTTCCACCGGTGCCGTCTGCATACATGATGTGATCGAGAATGCCGACGGACGTGTCCTCGGTTGGCTCCAGGAGTACTGCCGCTGCCGCGTCCCCAAAGAGAATGCAGGTGTTCCGATCGGTATAGTCGGTAATTATGCTCATTTTATCACAGCCAACAACGATAACTTTCTTGTAAGTTCCTGTCTCGACAAACTGTGCGCCAACAACAAGCGAATAGATGAAACCCGAGCACGCCGCCGATATATCAAATCCCCATGCCTTGCCCGCGCCGATCTTTTCCTGAATCACACAAGCGGTGGAAGGGAAGAACATGTCCGGCGT
>JACQVJ010000231.1 GCA_016209805.1 Ignavibacteriota bacterium | reverse complement strand
TTGCAGAGCTGTCGAAAGCATACGCTGAAAGCTCGATACGAACGATTCAGGAATCAGGTCACAGGTACACGACGTTCCACCGTGCAACAAACGACTTGTGCAATACTGCTCGTTCATTCAGCGGGCTATACTTTGTTGAGGTAATGGGCAAACTCCGGCAAAACAGCGCTGCCATTCCAGAACACGAAAGACGGAACATTGAATCTTCGAGGGAGAGATTCTGTGCGTTTCTGGATCAGCTTGATAACTTCTGCAAAGACACTAATCAGGCATTTGGTACGGATGTCTTTGTATTCCACTTTGAGAGGCCGAAACCGCTGTAATCCCGTTTGCTCCTTCCCCCCCCATTTTGTATTATTCAGGCAGAATCTAAAGAGGTACCCATGTCAAAAATTGCCGACGAGCTGAAAGTCACATACGATGATATCCTGACGCTTGGCGAATCCAACCAGCGTATCGAACTCTTCGACGGGGAGGTTATCATGAGTGCAATGCCCAGCGCGAAACACCAGCTTATTGCGACTGAGTTATCGTTCCAGCTCAAGAGATGGTCAAAGCGTACCAAAGCAGGTGTAGTTTTTGGTTCTCCTGTTGACGTCGTGCTATCAGCACACATTGTTCTTCAGCCCGATCTGGCATTCATTACAAACGATCGTCTGCACATCAACGATGGCAACAAGCTGAACGCCTCACCCGATCTTGCTGTGGAGATCCTCTCTGAATCGACTGAGGAACGCGACAGGACCTTCAAATTCCGTGAGTATGCCCGCGGAGGCGCGAAGGAATACTGGCTTGTCTCTCCGGAAAAAGGCGAAGTCGAGGTGTATCAGAATAGTGAGAAGGGCTTTCAGCATCTGCGAACGTTCTCCAGGAATGAAGTCCTGAACGCGCCTCTCTTCCCCGAAGTCAATATCAATTTGCAGGAAGTGCTTGTCTAGGCCTGGCTCTGGCAGCTTACAGGCTACAGCTTACGGTAACCTGTAAGCCGTAACCCGTAACCTGTAAGCCAATGAACACCGAAACCCACAACATCACCATCCGCATTACGGACGACGACATCACGCTTCTTGGCAAGCTGGATGCCCTTCCCACCGGCCCCGGCGTCTACCAGCACAAGGATGCCGAGGGTAAAGTTCTGTACGTCGGCAAGGCGAAGAACCTTCGCAGCCGGGTGCGGCAGTATTTTCAGAAGTCACGCAACGTCGAACCCCGTATCGACCGCATGCTCTCGAAGGTGACCGACCTCGAAGTCATTGTCACCGACTCCGAAGTCGAAGCACTCATCCTCGAAGCCAACCTCATCAAGAAGCTGAAGCCGCGCTACAACGTCAACCTGAAAGACGACAAGAGCTATCCGTACATTGTGATCACGAACGAGCCGTACCCGCGTGTCTTTGTTACGCGACAGATTCGGAGGGATGGCTCCCGATACTTTGGGCCTTACACGGATGTGAAGAACGTCCGTGGTGCGTTGAAGTCCATTCGCGACATCTTCATGATCAGAAGCTGCAATTACTTCATCGACGATGAGGTCATCAAGAAGCGGAAGATCAAAGTCTGTCTCGATTATCACATCAAGAAATGCGAGGGGCCGTGTGAAGGGCTCGTCTCGGAGGCAAAGTACAATGCAATGATTGATCAGGTTGCGGCGCTGCTGCGTGGGAAAACGGAATCGCTCATCCAGTCGCTTCGGAATGAGATGGAGAAGCTGGCGGAACAAATGAAGTTTGAAGAGGCGGCAGTGCTTCGTGACAGGATTAAGGGGCTGGAAGCCTACAGTGAAAGACAGAAGGCCGTCGATCTCGATCAGACGGACCGTGATATTGTGGCGTTTGCGGCCGAAGGGGATGATGCGTGCGGTGTGATTTTCAAGATCCGGGATGGCAAGATGATCGGTCGTCAGCATTATTACATGGGGAATGTCGAACAGAAACCGGAGTCGGAGATTCTGGAGGCACTCATTCAACAATATTATCTCCAGGCTGATTACATCCCGCAGGAAGTGATCATCCCGGTGGCCGTTGAAGATGCAGACGCGATTCAAGCATGGCTGACCGCAAAACGGAACGAACCCGTCCGGTTGCTCTCACCAACGGAGGGCGAAGAGGCGAAGATTGTGCGTCTCGCACAGACCAATGCAAAGTTCTTGCTGGACGAACTGAAGCTGCAGAAGATGAAGCGAGCAGACTACATTCCTCACGCGGTAAAGTCTCTGCAACGCGACCTGAGGCTCCCGAAGCTGCCGCGGAAAATCGAATGCTTTGACATCTCCAACATCCAAGGCTCCGACTCCGTTGCCTCGATGGTGGTCTTCGTGGATGGCAAACCAAAAAAGAGCGAGTACAGGAAATTCAAGATCAAGTCTGTTGATGGCCCGGACGACTTTGCGAGTATGCGGGAGGTGATAGAGCGGCGATATACAAGACTTCTTCAGGACAAGGGGGAGTTCCCCGATCTTGTTATGGTGGACGGGGGCAAGGGCCAGTTATCGAGCGCGCTCGAAGCTCTCCAAAAGGTCGAGGTGAAAGATCAACCAATTATCGGTCTGGCGAAGAGGCTTGAGGAGGTCTACGTTCCAAGTAAGAGTGAACCTGAGTTGATACCGAAGTCGTCTTCCGGTTTGCGGTTGTTGCAACAGATTCGCGATGAGGCACACAGATTTGCGATTACGTTCCATCGTTCGCTCCGCTCAAAAAGAACACTGCAAACCGAGCTTGATCTGATCGAGGGGATCGGGAAAAAACGTGCAAAGGAGTTGCTCGAAG
>JACQVJ010000228.1 GCA_016209805.1 Ignavibacteriota bacterium | reverse complement strand
CCAACCAATGAGAATGGCTCCGAGGAGATATAACCAACTGTCGGCAGCTGGGACGGTCGTGTGAAAGTTGATCATTGTCCACACAAGCGGGACGGACATGTACGTGTTGTGTTTGGAACGACTCCCGGCGAGCGCAACAACAGCAGGATCAGGTGCATTCCCTTCCTTCACTGCCGTAATGATCTTCTTCTGTGATGGCCAGATTCTCATCCAGACATTCGCAGCCATGAACGTGCCGAACATGGTCCCAGTGTGAATGACATACGCACGATATGAGAAGCCTCCCCATTCAATCATTAAATAAATCACAACTGCCGTGAGGACAAACCCGACAATTGCAAACACTCTCATATCTTTTCCGAGAGCACTTTTGGCCAGCATGTCGTATATCATGAATCCGAAAAACACAACCGCAAGCATAATGAAACTGCCGGCAGACCAATCAGTCCCTTCTTCGAACATGAGTCCCCCGTGATAAAAAACGAGCAGGAGGAGCAACACTCCCGTGATCCAGGTGTACGCGGCACCCCATCGAAACCAGTATAACGCCCGTGGCATTAACTCCGGTACAACTTTCTTCTTCGTGTCCCCATCCATTGTCCCGGCAAATTGAGCGTTTACAAAATTGAAAAAGTAAAGCAACCCAATCCACAAAATCCCCGCAGCGATATGCAACCAACGGAAGAATATGCTGAGGATATCCATAGGTGCTCCTTTCAGTTGAGAAGTTGTTGTGTGTGATAGTGATCGTCTCCGGTTGTCCCGGTGATACTAAGCTTCACCTCGGCGAATACGAACGTCTGAGGAACTCCTGGTGTGAGTGTTGAATGGCGTAACGATACTTGAAGTCAGACCCTGTAATAGTGCAGAGACCATTTGGCAACGAATAAGGACACGGGGTTACACGCCAAAGGACTGACCGCATCCGCAGGTCTTGGCAGCCTGAGGATTATTGAATACAAAACCTTTGCCGTTCAGACCGTCGCTGAAGTCGAGGACCGTTCCCGAGAGATAGAACAGGCTCTTGGGATCAATAAAAACTTTAATCCCATTGATTTCCATGACCTTGTCATTCTCTCGCGGCCTTTCATCGAAGGCAAGCACATACGAAAGGCCGGAGCAGCCACCGCCTTTCACGCCAAGCCTCAAGCCATGCGATTCGGGAATCTTGTTCTCAGCCTTGACTTTAAGAACTTGCTGCGCCGCTTTGTCCGTCAGCATAATCTCTTCGTCCAGCATGGGCTTGTTTATTGTCTCTGCCATTGTTGGTCTCCCTTGATGTTGTTTCGTATTACATCCCTAAAGTGAGTTTCGCTTCCTCGGTCATCATGCTTGGATTCCACGGTGGATCCCACACAACATTCACATTCGCATCCGTAACCCCCTGAACTGCTTTCACCTTGTGCTCGACCTCCTTGGGCAGATACTGAGCTGCCGGACAATGAGGTGTGGTGAGAGTCATTATCACAAGAACACCTCCGTCGGCTGCAATCCTCACATCATAAATCAGCCCAAGCTCATAGATGTTGACAGGAATCTCAGGATCGTAGCACGTGCGGATCGCTTCAACCACCTGGCCATGAATGATACTCTGTTCGACCGTGCTCAGTGGTTGCTTCGCTTCAGTTTGTTTTTCTCTCTGTTCTCCCGACATTAGTCCTTCTCCGTTGATACGACGGTTGTCTTTGATTCAAGGGCTGAGTGAAGCGTATGCCATGCAAGTGTGGCGCACTTCACTCGCGCTGGGAACTCCGACACTCCCGAAAACGCCGCAAGCTTGCCCAACTCCTCGACGTGTTTCATGGGATCGGCTACGCCGGTGACCACCTTGTGAAAACTTCGGAACAGCATTTCAGCTTCCGCCTTTGTCTTCCCCTTCACGGCAGCACTCATCACCGACGCGGATGCTTTTGAGATCGCACATCCTGTCCCTTCGAACCTGACATCCTTGATGATATCTCCTTCGAGCCTTACATACACCGTATAATGATCTCCGCATAACGGGTTGTATCCTTCAACTTTCCTTGTCGCATCCGCCATTCTGCCGAAGTTTCGGGGACTCTTATTGTGATCGAGTATAACCTCCTGATACAACTCGCGCAACGCCGACATTAGCCAAGCACCTCAATCACTTTGTGAACTCCTCTGACGAGGACATCAACTTCGTCTTTTAGGTTGTAGAATGCAACTGATGCACGTGCTGTTGCCGGAACGCCAAACCGCTGCATCACAGGCTGAGCACAATGGTGGCCCGTCCGGATCGCAATCCCTTCGTCGTCGAGGATGGTGCCGATATCGTGCGGATGAATCCCGTCGATTACAAATGAGAGAACGGCAGCCTTCTCGTTTGCGGTACCGATGATGCGAACACCTCGGATGCTTGACAGTTGCTCTGTTGCATAAGTCAACAGCTCATGCTCATAGGTGGCGACGCCCTGCATGTCGATGTTCTTGAGGTAATCTACGGCCGCGCCGAAGCCGATTCCGCTGGCAATGCTTGGTGTTCCAGCTTCGAATTTATTTGGGAGATCATTGTAGATCGTCTTCTCGAAGGTGACTGACTTGATCATGTCTCCTCCCCCCTGGTACGGAGGCATCGCCTCGAGGAGCGATTTCTTGCCGTACAATATCCCCACACCTGTCGGACCGAACATCTTGTGAGAAGAGAACGCATAAAAATCACAGTCCAGATCCTGCACATCAACCTTCATGTGCGGTACAGCCTGAGCACCATCCACAAGAACCGGAATGCCGCGGAGACGCGCCATCGCAATCATCTCCTTAATCGGATTGATCGTACCGATGGCATTCGACACGTGCGTGATCGCAACAATCTTCGTTCTGTTCGTCAGCTGCTTTTCATATTGGTCCAGCTGAAGCTCCCCTTTGTCGTTCATTGGAATCACCCGAAGCGTCGCCCCCTTCTCTTCACACACCATTTGCCACGGGACAATGTTGGAGTGATGTTCCAGAGCCGAAATCAGCACCTCATCTCCACGCTTCACATTGGTCCGACCGTAGCTGCTTGCAACAAGGTTGATCGCTTCAGTCGTCCCGCGGACAAAAATCACTTCCTCGTAGCTCGCGGCATTGATGAACTTCTGGAGCTTCTCGCGGGCCGCCTCATACGCTCTCGTTGCGCGCTCGCTCAGATAATGTACTCCACGGTGAATGTTGGAATTCTCCTCCTGATAATATCGCATGATGGTGTCGATCACCACCTGCGGTTTCTGGCTGGTCGCTGCGTTGTCGAAGTACACAAGTGGCTTACCGTTCACCTGCTGCCTCAGCACAGGAAAATGATGTCTGCATCCGAGCAAGTCGTATGCAGAGAGCTTGTTCTCGCGCTCGAGTATTTCTTCTATTGGTTTCATTCCGTCCCTTCTCCCAGCTTTGCATGCATGACATTGTGCAGGCGATCGCGTAGCGCTTCCACATGCACTCGATCTATCACGTCGCTTGCGAACGCATAAATCAACATCGTGCGGGCATCTTCAGCCCCGATCCCTCGTGCCCTCAGATAGAACAACTGTTCCTCATCAAGCTGCCCGATCGTCGCACCGTGTGTGCACTTCACATCGTTGGCGAAGATTTCCAGCTGCGGTTTGGTATCAATGCTTGCGTGATCGGACAAGAGAAGATTCTTGTTTGTCTGCTTTGCGTCTGTCTTCTGCGCGTCTTTGCGGACGAAGATTTTGCCGTTGAACACTCCTCTGGATTTCCCGCCGAGAATACCCTTGTAAAGTTCATGACTGTTGCAGCGAGGCTTCGCATGATCCATCGTCGTGTGGTTGTCGATATGCTGGCTCCCATTCGCAAGGTAAAGTCCGTTCAATGTGGCTTCCGATCCCTCACCGTCCATTGTTGCAACAATGTCGTTCCGCACCAGTGAACCACCGAAGGCAAATGAATTTGAGACGAAATTGCTGTCCCGTCCCTGATGCACCTGCGTCCTGCTGACGTGGAACGCCCGAGCACTCTCCTCCTGCACCTTCTCGTGTTCGATGATCGCGTTCTCCCCCATGACTACCTCGGTCACCGAATTGGTAAAGTATATATTGTCCGAAAGACTTGCATATGCCTCCACGATCGATGCTTGACTGTTCTTCCCTAGAACAATGAGATTCCTTGGCTGAGAGACGAACTTGGTGTCGAGCGCGGTTGAGATGAATAGAAGGTAAATGGGATCTTCAACAATTGTCCGATCAGGAATCGATACGAAGACGCCGTCGTTGACGAAAGCGGTGTTCAATGCGGTAAATGCGTTCTCGTCAAATCGCGCATGTTGGCCAAGGTGGGCTGACACCAGCTCGCCGTCGGTCCGCATGGCTTCAGCGAGGCTCCCCATCTTCACGCGCTGCGTTTGCGAGAGAACCGAAGAAAGCTCTTCGGAGTAGTGTCCGTTCACACACACGAGTCTGTTACAGACAAAATTCTTCGGAAGAAACTTCTCGATGTCCTTTACCGTCAAACCATCCGAATTGTATGAGAGGACGGGCACAAACTCTACCCCTTTCAACGGAGTGACGTCGGTGAATTTCCACTCCTCATCGTGCGTTGTGGGGAAGCCCAGCTCGGCAAACCGGGCAATCGCAGACTTACGAACAGCATGAATCGCCCCGGACGACAGACCGTTCAGGCTTTTTTCAAAGTGCTCAAAACTCAATACGTACCAGCTCCTCTTATCTTGCGTCATGATTCTGCGTTTTCCTAAGTATTCAGTTCCACTGGTTCCCTTACCCAGTCATACCCCTTTTCCTCAAGCTTTAACGCCAACTCCTTGCCTCCGGATTTCACGATACGCCCATCGACGAGGACATGCACGAAGTCGGGGACGACATAGTTTAACAGTCGTTGGTAGTGTGTAACAAGAATGATGGCGTTGTGCTTGCCCCGCAGTTTGTTGATACCATCGGCCACAATGCGCAGCGCGTCGATGTCGAGTCCGGAATCCGTCTCATCGAGGATCGCGAGTCTGGGCTCAAGCACTGCCATCTGGAAAATCTCATTGCGTTTCTTCTCACCACCGGAGAAGCCGTGGTTCACCGGACGGTTCAGAAGCCCTTCTTCCATCTCGACGAGCTTGGCCTTTTCTTTGACAAGCTTGAGGAACTCCATTGCATCAAGCTCTTCGAGTCCCCTCTGTTTTCGAATTGCGTTCAGCCCGGCCTTCAGGAAATAGGTGTTGCTGACGCCGGGAATTTCCACAGGATATTGAAAAGCCATGAACACCCCCGCCCGTGCCCGGTCTTCAGGCGACATGGCGAGCAGATCCTTGCCGTCATACAGTACTTGTCCCTCCGTCACGTTGAATGACTCACGACCGGCGAGGACTTGGGCGAGCGTGCTTTTCCCCGAACCGTTCGGGCCCATAATGGCATGTACCTCACCAACATTCACTTTCAAATTCACGCCATCAAGGATTTCATTGCCTTGAACACCGGCATGAAGATTTATGATCTCAAGCATTCCGTTCTTTCCTTAAGATTGATTTGTATGCAGACTGTTATCCGACACTTCCTTCGAGACTGACGCCGAGGAGCTTTTGTGCTTCAACCGCAAACTCCATCGGCAACTCACGAAACACTTCTTTGCAGAATCCATTCACGATCATGTTCACCGCGTCCTCCGTCGAAAGCCCGCGCTGCTTACAGTAGAAAAT
>JACQVJ010000227.1 GCA_016209805.1 Ignavibacteriota bacterium | reverse complement strand
GAGCTGTTCACGAGCTCGGTGTTCAGATCGGCATCGTCATTGGTGGCGGAAATATTTATCGCGGCGTATCCAACTCGTCCAGCAACATCGACAAAGTCACCGGAGATCACATGGGGATGCTTGCGACGCTCATCAACGCGCTTGCCCTCCAGAGCGCCCTGGAGCACGAGGGGTTGGTGACAAGACTGGTGTCCGCGATTCGGATGGAAGTGATTGCGGAACCCTTCATTCGGCGTCGGGCTGTTCGGCATCTCGAAAAAGATCGGATCGTGCTCTTTGGTGCAGGGACGGGAAACCCGTATTTCACAACGGATACCGCGGCTGCGCTCCGGGCGGTGGAGATTGAAGCTGATGTCATCATCAAAGGTACACGCGTGGACGGTGTGTATGACTCAGATCCAGAGCACAATCCGAATGCGTTCAGGTTCCAGGAGATCAGCTATCTTGACGTCCTGAAGAAAGATCTCAAAGTCATGGACATGACAGCCATAACGCTTTGCAGGGAGAATAGACTCCCAATCCTTGTGTTCAATATGAACACCCCCGGGAACCTGAAGCGTTTGATCATGGGTGAGCCGGTCGGAACCACAGTACTCGAAGCAGCCACTGATGCGTCCACACATCGAGGTTGACTATGGTAAAGAACATTCTGAAGGACACTGAAGACCGCATGCACAAAGCAGCAGAAGTAGTTCGTCAAGAGATGGTGAAAATCCGGACTGGAAAGGCGACAACGGCGTTACTTGATGGTATCAAAGTAGATTATTACGGCGTAATGACCCCCCTGACGAAAGTCGGGAATGTCAGCGTTGCAGATATCCACACTCTGACCATTCAGCCGTGGGATAAGAGCATGCTTGATCCGATCCAGAAAGTGATACTGACAGCAAACCTTGGCCTCAATCCCATCAAGGACGGAGACATTGTTCGAGTCCCGATCCCACCTCTCAACGAGGAACGGCGGCGTGAACTCGTCAAGTTGACAAAGAAGTTCGGGGAGGAAGGAAAGATCGCGGTCCGGAACATTCGTCGTGATGCGATTGAGCATCTGAAAAAATCGGAGAAGGCAGAACACTTCTCGGAGGATGAGCGCAAACGAGGTGAGGCGGAAGTTCAGAAAATGACGGACAGGTTCATCAAGGATATTGATGCTCTTCTGTCCCAAAAGGAAAAGGAGATCATGGAGGTGTAGTCGTCGTTCATCCTTCGACCTTCTCGGCCCTTTCCAATTACGCGGAAGGGCTTTTGTTTTTCTGAAACATGCAAGCTCCCAAAGCGTACACAGAGACGGCGGGTCAAGCCTCGTACTCTATATTCAGATGGAGCGTGTTATGAACACTGGCACAGGGATCAAGCGACTTTACAAATCACGCCGTGACAGAATGATCGATGGCGTGTGTGGGGGGATCGCCCAGTACTTCGATCTCGATGCTACCCTTGTACGCATCACATGGGTACTCCTTTCATTGTTCGGGGGGTCAGGTATCCTCCTCTATATTGTTGCGATGATCATCATGCCTGCCGAGCCTGTCTCGGGATCGACACCTACGACACGATCATTGTCCACGGCAAATCATAAGCTGTGGGGGTTCTTGCTGATCGCCCTCGGCATTATCTTTCTGGCGGGCAATTTCGGCTTTTCCATTTGGAGCCATTGGTGGGGCCTGTCATGGGATGTTGTTCTTTCGCTCGGCTTGATTCTCGCCGGAGTTGCCTTCCTCTTTGGCGGTAGGAACTCGCTCACGACCGGTGGAGAACATGCAGCATCGGGCTCATCTGAACACAGGGAAGAGAGCGAAGTGTCGGAACCCGTTCCTGATATTCGAAGATTGCACCGGTCACGAACAGAACGAAAGGTCTTCGGCGTGTGTGGAGGACTGGCAGAGTATCTGGATATTGATCCAACGATTGTTCGGATTCTCTTTGTAGTGTCTGCGTTTGCATCATTCGGGATTACACTCTTGTTGTATATTATCATGGCTATTATTGTTCCAGACGATCCGGTGGCAACGCAGGCATCGTAACCCACGGAGGCCTCGATGGCAATGTTTCCAGGAAGAATACCGGCGCTCGGTATTGCACTGATAGTTGTTGGCACGATGATGATACTCGAACGGAGCGGGATGATATCGCTTGAATGGACGGCTATTGCATGGGCTGTCCTTGCCCTCTACGGGGCGCAAAAGCTGTTAACCGGCTTTTCGCAAAAGCGACGAGGAAAAGTTTTCTGGGGGACAATGTTCCTCCTCTTCGGGTCGTTCCAAATTCTCTCCAAACTCGAGATGATAGATTTCAGGTTCGAGATGATGTTGCCCATCATTCTCATCATGGTGGGGATGAGTATATTCGCGATGTATGTTGCAAACCCGGCTGAGTGGCACCTCGTCATCCCCGCATTCTTTTTCATCGCCCTCGGCAGCGTTATTGTGTTTTCAGAGATGGGGTACCTTGATCGCTGGGAGGTTGCTAGCGCTGTGAAGAATTATTGGCCTGTTGCCTTGATAGTTTTCGGTGGGGCGTTAATTGCCAGAAGCCGGAGACCCATTAGACACTAATATCCACAAACAAGAGAACCCGCTCCGATGATCGAAGCGGGTTGCTCATGATCTCTTACGTCTTTTTAGTTGACCGATGTCAACGAGATTCCATCGAGTGTCAGCTTTTCATCTGCGAACGAGAAGTCAATACTGAACATCAATCGGTCACCATCCTCACCTTCAACTTCATAGCCCTTCTGGAAAGCAATTCTCTCGTCTCCGGTGACGACAAGATACTCAGTCGATTGACCCTGAACCGTCAAGACCGATTGTGAACCACTGAGGGGCTTCAGGCTTGCGGAAGTGGAGAGGGAAATCTCATAGTTTCCCGATAATTGCGTTAGGTTGTACAGTACTTCTCCGGTCACTGTGAACTGGTTATTGGTCCCCTCTTGATTTCCAAGAAAAACGATTCCATCAATCGGGATAGTTACCCCGGTGATGCTGTTCTTCACAGATGTGGAAG
>JACQVJ010000233.1 GCA_016209805.1 Ignavibacteriota bacterium | reverse complement strand
TCTTCGATGTACTTGGCCGCGAGGTGGCAACGCTGGTGAATGAGGTTTACCCCGTTAACGGGGTGAAGGAGCCGGGAACCCATGAGGTAATTTGGGGTGCAAGCCCCGTTAACGGGGCGAGCGGAGTTGCAAGCGGCGTGTACTTCTATCGTCTCACGGCGGGGGATTTCATTCAAACTCGGAAAGCAATTCTCCTTCGATGAACAGAGTTCACATAGTGCGAGGATATCATGAACAACATTGCCATCGTCTTTTTGCTTTCGGCTTTTTCCCTTTCTCCGGCGCTTGTTCATTCCCAAGGTTGGGAGAACATCACGCCGACGGGAGTCACGCCCATACACGCATCTAAGGGCATCAACTTTCAGAACGGCGGCTATAGCTTCTACGTCTGGAGCTACTCCGCACACAAGGGATTCAGGCTGACTCCTACAATGCAATGGGATAGTGTCTTGACGTACTATTCCTACATCTGTGATCCGATCTATCTCGATTACATTACCTACCAGCTTGTGGGCCTCGAGCAATCTTCTGTGGATCCGAACATGGTGTTCAGCATCTTCATCCGGACCGGTTGCATTGTTGAATGCTATACACACCTCTACTCCGATACTACCGGTCAGGTATCGTTTCAAAACCACGTGAAGTGGTTCGATGATTTCCTCTGCGTTGGGGTGCAGGCCAAGACAGCAGTTTCACCCATCAACCCGAATGAAGTGTACCTTGTGTTCTTCGATTCACTATACTATTCGTCGGACAGTGGAAAAACATTCGGCGGAATCTCATCGCCGTATCCCAACAACTACAGTCCCGTACTAAGCAGTCTTGCCTTGAGTCCCTACGATTCCAACGTCGTGTTCACTTCCGGCTTCGAGCAGTACCAACAGTCCGGATTCCTCTACAGAAGCACTGACAAGGGGCAAACCTGGACAACCGTCTTAGATAAAGTAGTCACACAAATGGAGTTTCACCCGACGAGCCCACTACTTATGCACGCCGTTTCGGATAGCGGTATCTTCAGGAGTTCTGACGGAGGAATCACCTGGGTGCAAGCACGGGAGGGTCGTTTCCTATCTCTTGAGAGTGATGCTAACGATCCTTCGACCTTGTATGCAGGCCGCTCGGATGGCAGTCTGTGGAGCAGCACGGACGAGGGGATAAGCTGGACGATCTATAACAACACGTTCAGCAATCTTCCTCTCCATGGAATTCACAGCATCCCAGGCAGCGACACGCTCATTGTTGCCGCAGTGAACGGTGTGTTCAAAGTATTCGCATCGTTTGTGGTGAGTGTCAACGGCAGAGAAGCGATGCCAACGCAGTTTCGACTTGAACAAAACTACCCCAACCCGTTCAATCCAAGAACAAGTTTCAAGTTCACAGTTCCAAGTTCAAAGTGGGTGACGCTCAAGGTGTATGATCTGCTTGGCCGCGAAGTGGAAACGCTGGTGAATGAGGCGAAGGAGCCGGGGACGTATGAGGTGGTGTGGGACGCGGTGAACATGTCCAGCGGAGTCTACTTCTGCCGGATGACAGCAGGATCGTTCAGCGAAACAACGAAACTCATTTTTCTAAGATAGGGGAGAGCTTTCCGATCAGATGTATGAAGTAATTCACTTTGACGAAAGGATAACATCACGATGAATCACACTCCGTTGTTTCAAGCGTATCTTGGTCCCGTTGTGCTCGCTGCACTGCTTCTCTGCCCGCTTCGTGCATTTTCACAATCGGGCTGGTTTTTGCAGAGTCCCCTCCCAACAGGGAGTACGTTAACGAGCGTTTCCTTCACTGATGTTAACACAGGAACCGCGGTAGGCTTATATGGCACGATTATTCACACCACGAACGGCGGCGAAAGTTGGACGGTCCAGGCGAGTGGAATACCGTACACGCTTCATAGTGTCTCGTTTGCTGATGTTAACACAGGAGCAACTGTGAGTTCGTCTGGCGCAATTCTTCGCACCACCAATGGGGGTGCAAATTGGACGAATCAGTCAAGCGGGACGACTGATCCCCTCTATGGCGTTTTCCTCATTGATGCCAACACAGGTACAGCAGTAGGATGGAATGGCAAGATCCTCCGCACCACCAATGGCGGTGCAAGCTGGACGAGCCAAGCAAGCGGAACGCTCAATGCTCTCCTTGGCGTCTGCTTTACCGACGCCAACACAGGAACGGTGGTAGGGACTGACGGGATAATTCTTCGTACGACCAATGGGGGAGAAAGTTGGATGAGCCAACCAAGTGGAACGACCAAATCTCTCTACAGTGTTTCCTTCACCAGCACCGACATAGGAACGGCGGTGGGCTTTGGTGGTACCATCCTGCACAGCACTAACGGTGGCGCAAGCTGGACGAGCCAATCAAGCGGAACCACAGATTATCTCAATAGTGTCTGCTTCACGGACGCTAATTCAGGAACAGTGGTAGGAAGCTTTGGCTTAATTCTCCGCACGACTGATGGTGGAACAAGCTGGACGAGCCAGGTAAGCGGAACGACGTACGGCCTTGCAGGTGCCTCATTTGCCAACGCGAGCACAGGTACAGTGGTGGGAGAAGATGGCACTATTCTTCGCACGACCAATGCGGGCACAAGCTGGACGAGTCAGTCACGCGGAACGGCGAATTGGCTTGAGGACGTCTCGTTCACGGACGCCAACACAGGAACGGCAGTGGGAGAAGCTGGCACAATTCTCCGCACAACCAACGCAGGTACAAGTTGGACCTATCAGTCAAGTGGTACGACGAGATGGGTGCATGGCGTCTTCTTCACCGATGCAAGCACAGGACGGTAGTGGGAGAAACTGGCACAATCCTCCGCACGACCAATGGCGGTCTAAGTTGGACGAGTCAGTCAAGTGGGTCGACGCGTACCCTCAACAAGGTATTCTTCACCGATACAAGCACGGGAACTGTCGTTGGTGCTGTTGGAACTATTCTTAATACCACAGATGGAGGCGAGACTTGGACTGCCCAGTCAAGCGGAACGACGGCTTTTCTCACTGGCGTCTACTTCACTGATGCCAACGCAGGAACAGCGGTGGGGACGACTGGCACAATTCTTCGCACCACCAATGGCGGCCTAAGTTGGACGGGCCAGTCGAGCGGAACCACTAATCGCCTCACGGGAATCTCCTTCAGCAATGCCAACGAAGGGTGGGTCGTCGGAGATGGTGGCACAATTCTTCGCACAACTAATGAGGGTCTAAGTTGGACGAGCCAGTCGAGCGGGACCATGAATCGCCTCAATGGCGCCTGTTTCACCGATGCCAACACAGGGACGGCGGTAGGGGTTTCTGGCACGATTCTCCGGACTACGAACGGTGGCGCGAGCTGGGCCAGCCAGGTGAGCGGAACGACGAATACTCTCTACAGCGTCTCCTTCACCGATGTCGCCTCAGGAACTGTCGTGGGAGCTGGCGGCACAATACTCCGGACGAACACTGGCGGTGTTGTGGCAGTTGGAGAGTATTTGGATCCCGGAATACCAACTGGTTTTTCGTTAATGCAGAACTACCCCAACCCGTTCAATCCGAAAACAAGTTTCCAGTTTTCAGTTCCCAGTTTGGAGTTTGTATCGCTCAGGGTGTACGAC
>JACQVJ010000224.1 GCA_016209805.1 Ignavibacteriota bacterium | reverse complement strand
GGACAGGACTTCGAGGTGGAGCAGGTCGGCGTCTTCCTTCCCAAGCCGCACCAGATCGACGCGCTCGCCGCCGGCGAGGTCGGGTTCGTCACCGCCGGCATCAAGCGCACGGCCGACGCGCAGATCGGCGACACGATCACCGAGACGTCGCGTCCGACGGCGGCGCCATTTCCCGGCTTCAAGGTAGTGAAGCCGATGGTGTTCAGTGGTGTATATCCCACCAATGCAGATGATTTCGAAGACTTGCGGACAGCAATTGAAAAACTCCAGCTTAACGATTCGTCACTCGTCTATGAGCCTGAAACCTCAACCGCGCTCGGTTTCGGTTTCAGGTGCGGCTTTCTGGGTTTGTTGCATATGGAGATCGTTCAGGAGCGGCTTGAGCGGGAATACAATCAAAACATTATCAACACTGTTCCCAACGTCGAATACCGAGTGACGAAGCGGGACAACGAGATTGTGTTGGTGGATAATCCTTCGTTCATGCCTCCCCTCGGTGAGATCGAGAAGGTGGAAGAGCCGTACATCAAAGCACAGATCATCGTTCCTACAGAATTCGTGGGTAACATCATGAAGCTCTGCATGGACCGACGGGGCATCTACAAGAACACCACGTATCTCGACCCGACTCGTGCAGATATCCAATATGAGATGCCTCTCTCGGAAATAATCTTCGACTTTTATGACAAGCTGAAGTCCACCAGCCGCGGCTATGCTTCGTTCGACTATGACCTGCTGGACTTCCGTGAGTCCGACCTCGTGAAGCTCGATATCCTGCTGAACGGTGAGTCGGTGGACGCCTTTTCCACCATCGTGCATCGCGACAAAGCGCATGAGTGGGGAAAGAAACTCTGCGCGAAACTGAGAAAACTCATCCCGAGGCAAATGTTTGAGGTGGCTATCCAGGCGGCTATTGGCAGCAAGGTTGTTGCACGAGAGACAATCTCTGCAATGCGAAAGAACGTCCTTGCCAAATGTTACGGCGGCGATATTACCAGAAAGCGAAAGCTGCTTGAGAAACAAAAGGAAGGTAAGAAACGGATGAAGCAGGTGGGACGTGTGGAGATTCCGCAGGAAGCCTTTCTTGCAGTTCTATCGATGGAAGACGAATAATACATAACCGGAAGGAACACCATGGCAGTACAAGAGAAGCAGCCCAGAAAGACGAAGGATGGGACCAGGAAGCAACCGGTGCGGGATTTCTTGAAAGATACCGTCTTTGTTCTTGTGTCGTTCTTTTTTCTCAACAGCTTTGTCCTCGCTTCATTCGAGGTGCCGACCGGCTCGATGGAAAACGAGATCATGGCCGGCGACTTCTTGTTCGTCAACAAATTTATCTACGGCGGGACAACACCGCGAACGATCCCCTTTACCAATATTCGTATTCCATGGTTTCGCGTGCCTGGTTTCAGGGATGTTGAACATGGCGATGTGATTGTGTTCGAGTTTCCAGGACAGCGCCACGAGGTGCAGTCGGCTGAATTCATGTTCTATCTAAAACGGGCAATTGCACTGAGCGGCGACACAGTGGAAGTGATCAACCGGGTTGTGTACGTCAACGGCAAGCCGGCTCCGATTCCTCGCAATATGAAATTCAACAACTCGCGGATCACTCCCGCAGGTATTCAGGATCCACGCATCTTCCCTGAAGGCTCGTCGTTCAACGAGGACAACTGGGGACCTGTGGTCGTGCCGAAGAAAGGTAACGTCGTCCCCCTTACTCTCGATAACTTGCAGAGATGGAGAGTCTTTATCGGACGGGAGGGACACTCAGTGCGTCTCGATGCTCAAGGCGAAATCTTGATCGATGGTGTACCAACGGAATCCTACGTCGTTGAGAGGAACTACATCTTCGGTATGGGTGACAACAGAGACAACAGTCTCGACGGCCGTTTTTGGGGATTCATCCCGGAAGAAAATGTTGTTGGAACTCCGATGATCGTCTATTGGTCGTGGAATCCTGACTTCCCGCTCTTTGACCTCTGGTCGAAGCTGGGATCGATACGATTGGGAAGAATAGGAACCATCATCCGATAACCAGTTCGTGGTCTGATGGCAGCATGAGCAGTCGGTGAGTGAGAATGAACGAACAAAGTATTGAAACTACATCCGATGCCGGGAAGGCTAACGTAGCTCGCAGCCGCATTCGTGATTACGCTGAGATCTTCTTTGTCACGGTGATAGTTGCGCTGCTCCTGAAGACCTTCGTTATCGAAGCGTACCGAATCCCGTCGGGATCGATGGAGGATACACTGTTAATCGGTGATTTTCTTCTCGTGAATAAGTTCATCTATGGTGCACAGTCCCCGAGGTATGTCCCCTTCACAGGTATCAGGCTTCCACATTTCAGGCTTCCGGCATTTGCTGCGCCTCGGCAAGGCGATGTGGTTGTGTTCGAGTTTCCGGGTAATCGTTTCGGAGAACGAGCCAACAACGCCATGAACTATGTGAAGCGGTGCATAGCTACTCCGGGTGATACGCTCGAGATCATCGACAAGGTTGTGTTTGTTAATGGCCGAAGGGTTCCGTTTCCGGCTGATGCAAAATTTGCCGGGAGACATCTCTACCCGAGGAAATACGCCGATGAGAGAATCTATCCTCGTGGATCGAAGTTCAACGAGGACAATTATGGTCCCATCACAATTCCGAAGGCTGGCGCTACGCTCCATCTGGATGCGACCTCAACGCAGATTTGGGAAGATCTGATAAAGAGGGAAGGACATATTGTGGCCTACAGCAGCGACGGAAGTGTGCTGATCGACGGTTCTCCAACCACGACGTATCGAGTAGAAAAAAACTGCTACTTCATGATGGGCGATAATCGCGACAATAGTCTTGACAGCAGATTCTGGGGGTTTGTTTCTGATGATCAGATCATTGGGAAGGCGATGATGGTCTACTGGTCGTGGGATGAGTCGAGAACAAGCGGATTCATGGACAGACTTGCCTCGGTACGCTGGCAGCGAATCGCTACAATCGTCCGATAAGAATGGCTTCCTTATATTTTCACATACCTTTCTGTGAAAAGAAGTGCTTGTACTGCGACTTCTACTCCATCGAGAATCTCTCTCCGATGGGAGATTTCCTGACTGCGCTTCATCGTGAGATTGATTTGTGCGCGGAGTTCTCAGGCAGGGGAGAGTTTGAGACTGTTTTCTTCGGCGGCGGGACGCCATCCCTCCTTGCGCCTCTGCAATTGGAGAAGATCCTTTCTCATCTCCACGACACGTTTCCAATCACTCGTGATGCCGAGGTGACGGTTGAAACGAATCCTGGCACCGTTACGAAGGAGAAGCTTTCGGCATACAGATCGCTCGGCGTGAACCGGCTCAGCATTGGCATTCAGTCATTCCATGAAGACGAGCTGAAGTTCCTGAGCCGTATTCACGATAGCGCGCAGGCAAAGGAATGCGTCCGTCTCGCCCGCGAAGTTGGATTCGAGAATGTGAGCATCGATCTTATCTATGGATTACCGGGACAGACAAGGAAGAGATGGGAGCAGAATCTTCGCACTGCACTGCACCTGAATCCTCAGCATATCTCTGCCTATGGCCTTATTGTTGAGGATGGAACGCCGCTCGCCCGCATGGTACAAGCTCGTCTTGTTTCTCCAATGCCCGCTGATGATGAGGCCGAGCTGTATGAATGCACGATGAATTTCATGGAAGCGCATGGATTCGAGCACTACGAGGTTTCGAACTATGCCAGGTCCGGTTTCCGCTCGCGACATAACTACAACTACTGGCGCCACGGGAACTACTTGGGCTTTGGACCATCGGCGCATTCCTTCTGGAGCGAACGCGGGGAAAAACCGCGACGCTGGTGCAACATTGCCAACGTCTCACACTATTGCAGAAAGCTCAAGATGAATGAACTCCCTATCGTCACCGAAGAGGAGCTTTCGTGCGATCAGCTTCTTACCGAGAGAATTTTCCTCGGGCTTCGATGTGATGGAGTGAATCTTGATCGACTTCGAAATGATTTCGGAGACGATTTCAGAGCGACACACAGCATGATCATCGATGCACTTCTTGCCGCGCAAGCACTCACCTTCGATGCTCAATCCCTCCGGCTGACATCGAAAGGGTATCTCGTGTGTGACGAAATCTGCGCGCGATTGATCGCGTAGCTATCCTTGAAACTCACCCGTTTTTAGCCTATATTCATTCTGTTTGTTCCAATCACTCCACGAAAGAGTGACATTAGTACTACTCGAGGCTCGTATGACTCATCAAACCGCCAATCGAATCATAGCTGTCCTTGTTTTTCTTTTAACGGCAGCAATGTATCTGGTGACCATTGCGCCGACCGTTGTGTTCTGGGACGTCGGAGAATTTATTGCAGCAGCGTACATGCTGCAGGTTCCGCACCCTCCCGGTTCTCCCTTTTTTCTTCTTGTAACGCGTGTGGCAATGATGTTTCCAGTTGTCTCCGACCTTGCAGTACGGGCTCATGCTTTGTCGGCAATCCTCAGTGCGAGCGCGATCATGTTCCTCTACCTTGTCATCATGCGCGTTATTACCAGGTTCAGAGGTATTCCCACGACGATTGCCGAAAAGGTGCTTGTCTTTGGCTCGGCCGTGATCGGAGCGCTGTCGCTTGCCTGGTCAACGACCTACTGGGATAACGCAATTGAAGCAGAGGTGTATGGCGCCAGCATGTTTTTTCTTGGGGCGATTCTCTGGTTGGCGATGCGCTGGTTGGAGCGATCCGATAAGGAAGGGAATGAAAAGTACATTCTCTTCATTGCTTATCTCATTGGGTTGTCACTTGGAGTTCACTTGCTGGCTTTGTTGTCGATTTTTCCGGTCTTGATGATCATCTACTTCAAGCGGTATGAATACTCGTTCAACGGCTTCATAAAACTCTGGATGGTTGCCATCGTCACGTTTGCCATTGTGTATCCAGGCATCGTGAAGTGGTTGCCCGGCATGATGGATGGAGAATTTGGAGGAACAAAAAGCGACGTTGTGGCTGCGATTCCCTGGATACTCATTGTCCTCGTGTGCTACGGGGTGTACTCATCGTACAAAAAGAAGCAGAGGGTGCTTCACCTCGCGTTGCTGTCCGTGCTTTTGATATTCTTCGGCTACACCACGTACACGAGTGTTCTCATCCGGTCGAACATGAAGCCGCCGATGAACGAGAACGACCCAAGTAATCTCGCCCGCCTCACTTCATACCTCGGTCGCGAGCAGTACGGCAATGCCCCCATTTTCCAGCGACGATTCAGTCAGGAGCCACAACACCAGGGGATCTACACCAACTACACAAGCGACATGGATTTTCTGATTCGGTACCAATTGAATCACATGTTCACGCGATATCTCCTCTGGAACTACGCGGGGAGCGAAGGGGACTGGCAGGACGCCCGGGCGAATCTGTTTCCCCTCAACGACGTGTTCAATGGAATCGCCGGTGCGTTTGGGAAGTCAACTCCCTTTGCAGGTGAAGGAAGGGACTCGCTTCTCTGCATCCCGCTGCTTATTGGACTTCTCGGTGTGTATTACCAATTCAAAAGAGATTGGAAGATGGGTGTCGTGTTCCTGACGATGTTCATCATTCTCGGACCGATACTCGCACTCTACCAGAATCAACAAGAACCACAACCTCGCGAGCG
>JACQVJ010000223.1 GCA_016209805.1 Ignavibacteriota bacterium | reverse complement strand
TGCACCGTATACTCACGCTATTCTAAGTTACCCGAGGCGTGGCCAACGCTTCGCAATCTCACGATAGATCATTACTGCAGCCGTAAGCTTCAGCAGATCCCACCACGAGAAGATCAGAAATCCTGAACTGACCGCCGTTCCAAGATCATGCGTGTAGAACGCAAAGAGATGCAGCGTGCCGGATGTGAAGATGACGAGAAGACCTGTTGCCATTGACGCGAGCAACCAGGGGAGTGACTTCCTTTGTTCAACCATGAACCCCACAACCGCCGCTGCAACCGGAAACGCAAGTAGATAGCCGCCGGTTGGCCCGATCAACCTGGCAATACCAAACCCTCCGGATGCAAAGACAGGCGCACCGATGATGCCCACCGCAAGATAAAGGAGCTGGCTGAAAGCTCCGTTCCGCGCCCCGAGGAATGCCCCCGCCAGGAGCACAACCAACGTTTGAAGCGTGTACGGAACTGGATAATGCGGAATCTCGAACCGTGCCCCGGCTGCCGTGGCTGCAGCAAACAGCGATATCCACGCGAACTGTGCGAGGACGCTTCGCTCGGGAAAACTCAGGTGCTTTGCCAGAGACGGCTTCGATGTTGCGCTCATTAGGTCTCCTTCGATGAGGTAAGATATGCGGGCCGACGTGACTGAAAGTACCGAAATGCACTTTGAAATGCAACCTCCGTGTGACTACGGGGATGCTCATCATCACCGACCCTGATGCTTCATCTGGCAATATGCATTCGCTGTTGAGATTCCAATCGACTTTGCTTACTTTGGACTCGTCACTTAAGCGTTCTCCCTTCAACGATTTGGAAATCCACCCATGAAACTCTCAACTATCATCATTGCAATCCTCATTGCGATTTCTGTCGCAAATGCCTCCGACCGATTCAGTCAGATTAGAACCTACGTCCCGGACAGGTCGACCCTTGATCGCATCTGGTCATCGGGAATTGACCACGAAGGCTCGACCGGCAAGATCGGCGGATGGATGGAGTTTGTCGCAGGCGAGTATGAGCTTGATCAGCTCGCAAAGCAGGGAATCTCGTACGAATTAGTCATCAGCGACCTCGCGTCCTATTACGAAAGTCAATTCACAGAGGGACCCGTCAATGCGATGGGATTTGGTTACGGCAGCATGGGGGGCTTCTACACGTTTTCGGAAGTCCGGCAGCAGCTGGATTCGATGAAACTGTTGTACCCAACGCTTATTACTACTCGGGACTCCGTCGGCCGCTCGCAGGAAAACCGCGCTCTTTGGGCAGTGAAGATTTCCGACAACCCATCACTGCATGAACCAGACGAGCCGGAAGTACTGTACACAGCCTTGCACCATGCGCGAGAACCGCAAGGGATGATGACAGCGCTCTACTACATGTGGTGGCTTCTGGAGAACTATGGCACAAACCCGGAGGCGACATATCTCGTCAACAACAGACAGATGTGGTTTATACCTGTCGTGAACCCGGATGGCTACGTCTACAATCAGACCATCAATCCGAACGGTGGCGGCATGTGGCGGAAGAACCGGCGAAACAACGGTGGCAGCTATGGTGTCGACCCGAACAGGAACTACGGTCCGTATCCCATGTGGAACGCACCGAATGGTGGCTCGAGCACAACCCCCAGCAGTGAGACGTACCGTGGCCCTTCGGAATTCTCAGAGCCTGAGAACCAGGCCATCGATGCATTCATGCGATCACACAACATCAAGACCTGCTTCAACTATCACACGTATGGGAACTATCTGATCTACCCCTGGGGATATCTATCGCGGGAGAACGGCGACTCGCTGATCTATCGCGACTGGACCTACGATATGACGTTCGATAATCACTACACGAATGGCACCGACCAGCAGACAGTGAACTACTCGACCCGCGGGAATTCGGATGACTACATGTTCGGCGATACAACCAAGCCGCTCACGTACACGATGACTCCTGAAGTGGGCACGACGGGATTCTGGCCAACGTCCTCGCTGATTTTTCCACTGGCCATCGAAAATCTGAAAACCAACAAGCTTCTCTCCTACTTTGCAGGCCATTATTCTACATTGCGGCGTGTGACAATTCAAGACGCAGGCGGTAATGGTTTCATAGATCGAAATGAGAACTTCACGCTGGACCTCACGTTCAAGAACCGGGGACTTGGCGGAGCTTCGAATCTTACATTCACTGCCACAAGCAGCTCAAGCGACATACAGTTGCTCAATTCCGTCGTCATCCAAAGCTCGGTCGCTCCACAGCAGGAATTCCAGATTTCGTTTCCTGGTCGATCGACGGGCAACGCCGTGGTTGGGGTGCCGTTCCGATTCTACGTGAACATAACCGACGCATCCGGATTCCAGAAACAAGACACCATCAATCTCTACATCGGAACACCGACGGTCGTCTTTGCCGACAGTGCATCGGGCGGGACCGGCAATTGGAACACGGGTCAGGGATGGGGGCTGAGCTCAAACGCACACACGCCACCATCTGCTTTCACTGACAGCCCGACGGGAAACTATGCTGCCAATGCAAACAACCCGCTCACTCTAAACAATACCGTCAACCTTACCGGATACAACTTTGCTGAGCTCCGATTCTGGACGAAGTGGGCGATCGAGCCGAGCTGGGATTTTGGGACGGTGGAGATTTCGTCAAACGGCGGATCGACGTGGACTACGCTGCGAGCGGAGCTTTCGCACTCCGGCTCGGGGCGAAGCGGGAGCAAGCAGCCCACTGGTACCTGGGGCTACGAAAGCTATACGCCCGGACTCACATGGATCGAGCAGAGCATTGACCTGAGCTCATACGTTGGCAACCAGATTAAGCTCAGATTCAGAGTTCAGGCCGATGGCTCAGAGGAGCGGGACGGTTTTTATGTGGATGACATCCGCGTCAACGGGTACAGGACAAACGTGTTGGACACTGGTGTGATCATCCAGCCGGGTCAGTTTACGTTCAGTGGGCCGACGGGACAGGTGTTCCGAGATTCCCTGCTGATCAAGAACTTGACTTCCGATACCGTACAGATAACAATTTCAGAATTGACGGTCACGGATCGTCGGCTGAGCAGGTCCTCGTCTCGTCAGTCACCATCTGCAGATCTCAACTCAATAATTGAGAGATTGCAACGGGCGGCGAAGAAATCCAATTTCCCGCGTACGAGACTCGAGCATCCCGCTTCGCCTGCATCAGACCCCGAAGTATTTACAACGATCATCACAGACGAACGAAATGAGAACGCGTTCGGCGGTGCGGATGTGTACCGAGTTCAGCATCAACTTCGAACCGGCCTTCTGAACTTCCATGACTTCCGCATCATCATGTCTCTTCCCCCCGACAGCAATATCGTCGGATCGATCTCGGTTGACACCGATCAGAATTTCGGTACGGGGGCGTTCCCCACACCATACGGCCTTGGTCCAACCTCTCGCGATATCGGTTCGGAACGTGAGATCATCTTCGATGCAAGCGGCATAATCATCGATTCAATCCTCGGGATCGGACGAATTCCTGCCGGTGTCGTGATCAGCACCGCCACCGACACGATCGTAGGACTCCCTTTCCTTCTGACTCTAACTCGAGATAGTGTCTTCAGTATCGCTACCAACTCTCTCCTCGGTGGCATTGTGGAGAGCTGGTTGGGTGACAATGATAGAAATATGAATGTCGGCGTTGCTGCAACTCGCTACACCGTTGGTGCAAACCCCATCCCCGACTTCGCACCACAGATAGGAAATGGAATTGTGGGAACTGATGCAGGTGTCTCATGGCTGTCTGAAGATCGTCGGGCATTCACTCTACTCCCCGGCGATTCCACGGCGGTGCATCTCACTGCTCTTGCCGCGAGAACGGCGGGAACATATAACGCTCAGTTGATCGTGCAACCATCCGGCCGACCTGCAACGATAATCCCGGTTGCGATGACCGTGACGCAAACGCCGGTTCCGCAAATCGCCGTTGCGCCTACAAGCATTATCGACACTCTGGTTGTTGGCGACAGTTCATCGCACAGTTTCAATGTCTCCAATATCGGCAACGGACAGTTGACGTATGGAATCCTGGATACGTCGAGGACGACTTGGCTCACTGTTGAGCCTCTCGCCGGCGTTCTGGATTCGGGGCAAGTCAGTGCGGGTGTCGTTCGCCTAAATTCTCAGGGGCTGACACCTGAGTCGACCTACACGGCAAGATTCTTTGTTGTGAGTAATGATCCGAACGCGAATGCAGTCCCCGTGAACATCTCGATGAGAGTACGAGAAGTGACGGGAGTGGAGAACGAAGGTACGCTTCCAACGACCTATGCCCTGTATCAGAATTACCCGAACCCGTTCAATCCGAAAACAAGTATCAGGTTTGAAGTTCCAAGTGTCAAGTTGGTTACGCTCGGAGTATTTGATCTGCTTGGACGAGAGGTCGCAACTCTGGTGAACGAAATGAAGGCGCCAGGTGTGTATGAGGTGACATGGCAGGCAGACGGACTTGCCAGCGGAATCTACTTCTACCGATTACAAACGAACGACTTTGTCCAAACCAAGAAACTTGTCTTGATTCGGTAATCCTTTCAAAGGTTGGCAAGGGGTCCTTCCCTCCAGACTATGCTCTTGAAGGACTCCTTACCTCAGCAGAGTGATGAAAAAGGATTTTCAGAGTCACTGCGAGGCGTTCTTTGCCGAAGCTCGATTCCGCGTCGCAGAATCGAGGCCTCAGCGAAGTCGGGCAGTCTCGCTTTTCAGCTTGAAAACACCAGTCAGATTGCTTCCCCCGACTTCGTCGGG
>JACQVJ010000222.1 GCA_016209805.1 Ignavibacteriota bacterium | reverse complement strand
TGAATGTCCTGCGTCGCCGCTTTCCAGGCGTCTAGGTGACTCTGAATCCGGTGGCGGTACAGGGAGCTACTGCCGCAAGCGAGATCGCTGAGGCAATCCGCGACTTCAATAGATACGGCAAGATCGATGTCATGATCGTAGGACGGGGGGGAGGTTCGATGGAAGATCTCTGGGCGTTCAACGAGGTCGCCGTTGCACGTGCAATCCATGCTTCAAAGATCCCAGTCGTAAGCGCCGTTGGTCACGAGATAGATTTCACCATTGCCGATTTTGCTGCCGACCTGCGTGCGCCAACACCGTCTGCGGCTGCGGAGCTTGTAGTCAAGGACCGTTTTGCTCTCCTTGATATTGTACACAATTATTGGTATACTATGCACCAAGATTTGCTTGCCATGTTGAGTAATCGAAAAGAGAATATTCGACACCTCTTACGAAGTTACTCTTTCAATAAGCCATTTGACCTTCTTCGGCAATTCAGCCAGCGGGTGGACGAACTTGACAGGGGAGTATCGGCCTCGATCTCGCACCGGCTCACAATCCTCAAAGCAATGTCCCAGTCACTTCGACACCGAGTTCTCGCATTGGATCCGGAACAGGTATTGCATCGAGGATACGCCATAGTCTACAAGGACAACAAGATCGTCAGTTCCAGTAAACAGCTTCGTGCACCGGATAATGTCGACATAAAATTCCATGATGGGACGGTCCCATCGAAAGTACTCTAACACGTGTCCATGTCAACGAGGAAAGACGCAAGCAAACAAACGTTCGAAGAAGCTCTCCGGAGATTGGAAGAAATTGTAGAAAAGCTTGAGGGAGGAGATGTCTCCCTGGAAGAATCTCTCAAAATGTATGAAGAGGGAGTGACCCTGTCCAAGGCATGCGTTGAAAAGCTGACCCAGGCAGAGTTGAAGATGAAAAGATTAGCCAAAGACGTCGAGGGCAACTTTCGCTTAATTGAAGAAGATCCTGACGAGGAGTGATGGGACAATAGACGTGGATGATTCGATGAGTGAACAGCGTTACCCTTTTCTGGACCGTGTGAATCTGCCGACGGATATCAGGAACTTCACAATGCCAGAGTTGAAAGCTCTTGCCGATGAGGTCCGGAGTTTCCTGATCGATGTTGTCTCCCAAACGGGGGGTCATCTTGGCGCGGGCCTTGGTTCTGTCGAGCTTACCGTTGCCCTTCATTACGTTTTCAATACGCCGGTTGATAAACTTGTTTGGGATGTCGGACACCAGGCTTATCCTCACAAAATCCTCACAGGAAGGAAGGCCCGGCTCCACACAATTCGCCAATACAACGGGCTCAGCGGATTCTTGAAGCGAAGCGAGAGCGAGTACGATTCATTCGGCGCCGGACATGCGAGCACAGGAATCTCTGCCGGCCTTGGCATGGTAGCGGCACGCGAACGATTCGGGGGAGATTACAAAGTCGTCTCGATAGTTGGCGATGGTGCGATGACAGGGGGCATGGCCTATGAAGGGATGAACAATGCTGGCCTTGCCAAGAAGGACTTTATTGTCGTTCTCAATGATAATAACATGTCGATTGCTCCAAATGTCTGGGCCATCTCAAATTACTTTACGCAGCTGATTTCTAACCCTTCCTACAATCGTATCAAAGCCAATGTCTATGATCTTACGGGCAAGCTCGATGCATTGGGTGACCGCATTCGGAGCATTGCGGCAAGAGTTGAGGAAGGTATAAAGGTCATCGTAACACCGGGTATGTTGTTTGAAGCTCTTGGGTTCCGATATTTTGGTCCCGTCAACGGCCATAATCTTGCTCAACTCGTGAGGATCTTCCGCGACATCAAGAACTACCATGGCCCGATCCTTGTTCACGTCATCACTCAGAAGGGGAAGGGTTACAAGCCGGCCGAGACGGATATTCAGAAGTTACACGGTGTAACACCGTTCGACAAGATCACGGGGGTTTCGGCAAAGAAATCCGGCGGTCCTCCCGCATATACAAAAGTATTTGGCAACGCTGTTGTTGAACTCGCCAGGCAGAATCCGAAACTCGTGGGAATCACCGCTGCCATGCCGGACGGAACCGGCCTGGATATCCTTCAGAAGGAATTACCTGACCGTTTCTATGACGTAGGCATCGCCGAACAACACGGTGTTACGTTTGCGGCTGGACTTGCGACGCAAGGTTGTGTCCCGATAGCTGCTATCTATTCCACGTTCCTGCAGCGTGCATTCGACCAGATTATTCATGATGTTGCGCTGCAACACCTGCATGTTGTCTTCGCGCTCGATCGTGCCGGCCTTGTGGGTGCCGACGGGCCAACGCATCATGGTGTCTTCGACCTCTCGTATCTGCGGCTGATTCCCGGAATGGTTGTTATGTCCCCAAAAGATGAAAGCGAGCTGCGAGACATGTTATACACGGCGGTCACGCATGAACAGGGTCCAATCGCGTTGAGATATCCACGCGGGAATGGAGTAGGCGTTCCTCTTAAGAAGGGATTTGATCCGATTCCGATAGGGAAGGGAGAGATCATTCGCACGGGACACCACATTGCTCTACTGGCAATTGGCTCGATGGTGCAGAATGCAGTGAGAGCCGCAGATATCCTGGAAAAGCGTGGCATCACATGTGAGGTGGCGAATATGCGCTTTGTGAAGCCACTCGATGGCGCGCTTGTGGAAGATATTGCCGCGCAATTCGATAATATCCTGACACTCGAAGATAACGTTGTGACCGGGGGGTTTGGTAGTGCCGTTGCAGAGCATCTTGCATCTCGTAGTATCAGGAACATACGACTGAAGATTCATGGAGTGCCGGATCGCTTCATAGACCACGGAGCTCCGGATGAATTGCAGCGTGATCTACGTCTGGATCCAGAGGGGATTGCTGAAACTGCAGCAACATTTCTCGAAGCTCACCTGGATCAACGACACCCGGTTGAAGTACTCGCAAAGTAACTCCTCCCCGACATGGACAAAGTGAAAGTCGGCGTAGTCGGACTTGGCTGGATTGCACAGGTTGTGCATCTTCCAATACTGAAGAAGCTTCCCGAGGCTGAAATCGTCGCGGTGTGCGACCGGGACCGAAGCAGGGTCAGTCTGGTTGCAGAGAAATTCGGAATCAAGAAATTCTTCACCGACATCAACCAAATGATGGAGATCGAAGAGATCGAAGCAGTCATCGTCAGCACGTCCACAGATGCCCACAAAGAGGCAACGATTCCAGCCCTGAACGCTGGTAAGGATGTCCTTGTAGAGAAGCCGATAGCCCGACATTACAGCGAAGCCCTCGAAATGGCCGAGGCTGCACGGGCCGCGAACAGGAAACTCATGGTTGGGATGAACCAGCGTTTCAGACCGGACATGATGATCCTCAAGAGCTTTCTCGAAGGGAAGGAAATAGGCGACATTTTCTACGTCAAAGCCGGCTGGTTACGAAAGAACATTTCGAATGAAACATGGCTGACCCAGAAATCGCGATCGGGGGGAGGGGTGTTTATTGATTTGGGTTTGGTGATGTTCGATGTTGCCTACTGGATGATGGGCTATCCAGAAGTCAGGAGAGTGACTGCGACCCACTACAGCCACAGGACCAAGGAAGTTGAAGATACATCTCTTAGTACCATCACAATGAAGAACGGATCGGTCATGAATATCGAGGTGAGCTGGTCAGTTTTCGTTGAAGATGACGTGTATTATTGCGACATCTTTGGAACTGAAGGAAGCGCGACACTCAGCCCACTTAAAATCAACAAGGAACTCCATGGCAACCTTGTAAACCTTGCCCCCGCAAAGCTTGAGTCTCATCAACACCTATTCAAGAGATCGTATGAGAACGAGTTGAAGCACTTTCTGGGAGCCGTGCGCAATGTACATCCAGTGATTTCAACGGGTGACGAAGCAGTACAACGCATGAGAATTGTCGACGCAGTGTACAAATCAGTGAGGACAGGGCGGGAAGTCACGCTATCGTAATGATCGGACCATTTAGGGGGATCTTCTTTCAATGCTCTGGGGACGTCACTGCGTGGCTGTGATGTCCTTTTTGGTTTGAGACTTATGGCATCAAAGAACACCAAATCCCGTTCAGGCCATGAGGAGTTCATGGCTGAATGCCTGCAACTGGCTGAGAAGGGGAAGGGGAAGGTCAGCCCAAATCCCTTGGTGGGAGCGATTCTTGTGAAGAAGGGGAAGATCGTCGCACGGGGATACCACAAGCGCTTCGGTGGCCCCCACGCAGAAGTAGTGTGCCTCCAGAGCTATCGGGGAAATGCGCGATCTGCAACATTGTACATCAATCTGGAACCATGCGCTCACTTCGGGAAAACTCCACCATGCACTGATTTGTTGCTTGAGTCGGGGATTCGAAAAATCGTTATAGGTATGAAAGATCCGAATCCCATTGTCTCGGGCAGAGGAATCCAGATACTCAGAAGCGCTGGCGTTGCTGTTACCGTTGGCGTCCTTGAAGAAGAAGCCCAAGATCTGAACAAGATGTTTGTCAAGCATATTACCCAGGGCCTACCATACGTTCACCTTAAAGTGGCTCAATCTCTGGACGGGAAGATTGCCCGGGCACAACGAACGCCCGAGTGGATAACATCGAAACAATCTCGAAAGCTCGTTCATAAATGGAGATCTGAATACGATGCAATACTGGTAGGTGCAGGCACGATCCGGGCTGACGATCCGATGTTGACTGTCAGGATGTTGACCCGGCGGCGGAGACATCCCGATGTGATTGTTCTTGATGGAAACCTCAATCTGTCACCTGAGGCAAAGGTGTTCACGGAGCTCCATGGCCGTCGTGTTTTCGTTTGTGTAGATAATGACGTTGCAACTGAAAAGCTGAAAAAAGTACAGCACCTTATGGCGCAGGGGGTGCACGTGTTGAGATACCATGGGCAAGGTGGCATGCTTCCACTGAAGGCCGTTCTAGCGGATCTCTATAAACGAGCAATAGGTTCGATACTTGTTGAAGGGGGGAGTCAGACTGCCAGCCAATTTCTCTATGAACACTATGCGGATGAGCTTAGTGTCTTTGTTGCCCCTCAAGTTTTAGGACCTGGTATTCCTGCGTTTCAGCCCGCACTTGAGCTCGGTGGGACAACTCAATCACTCGCAATAAAAAAACTCTCATCGACATTGGTCGGGACAGACGTTCTACTTCAGGCAAGAATCGGATAAGCGAGGAACGAGTATGTTCACTGGCATCATACAAGAGATCGGGATTCTCATTGAAACGCTTCAAATCGATGGAGGCAGACATTTGACAATCGACGCGGCGGTGTCCGCAAGAGAGTTGTCGATCAACGATAGTGTGTCGGTTAACGGTGTCTGTCAGACTGTGATTCAGAAGAGGGAGAGGTCCTTCACAGTTGAAGCTGTCGAAGAAACCCTCAAGAAGACGACGCTTGGGGAACTTCAGCCATCTTCAAGAATCAATATCGAGCTTCCCATGAAGATCTCTGATCGAATCGGGGGACACCTTGTGCAGGGGCACGTGGATGGGATCGGCGTGGTGAAACAAATAGTGAAGAAACAGAGCAGCTGGTTAGTGACTGTAGAATTCCCGGTTGAATTCGCCCGGTACGTGATTCCCATTGGGTCAATCGCAATCGACGGGGTAAGCCTGACTGTGGCAACACTTCAGGGGAATTATGTCACCATTTCGATTATTCCACACACTCTTGAGATGACGACATTCAGTGAATTCAAACCCGGCAGGAGGGTAAACCTTGAGTTCGATTTGATCGGCAAGTTTGTTGAACGACTGATGAATAGGAACGGAAAACCTTCGGAGTCGGTTACGGAGGACAAGCTGAAGGAATGGGGCTACTAAATCTGGCATTGGCAATGGTATTGATTCATGAGGCCAAAATGCGTATCATGGGTGTCAAGCAAAGTAAAGAATCTGTGAGGTATTGCGATGTTCACATTCCTTCTGGCAGTTGAGCTTATCGTAAGCATTCTCTTGATCATTGTTGTGTTGATGCAATCAAGCAAGGGAGGGGGCCTCGCGGGAACGTTCGGTGGAGGTTCGGTCGGAATGGTGTTCGGCGTTCGGCGAACTGCAGATTTTCTCATACGAGCAACCCAGATACTTGCAACTGTCTTCATTGTCCTAAGCCTTCTGATCAATATTTTCTTCCTTCCCCGGGGGACGGCGGGTGTAGAGAGCGTGCTGCAGCAGGGGGCAACGAATCAGGCAACCACCCCGGTGCCGCAGTTGCCATCCCAGGCACCGGTTTCTTCACCCGAACAAGGAAATTAGAGAAACTCGTGCGAGGAGTTTCTTCCGGCACCCATGGCTCAATTGGTAGAGCAACTGACTCTTAATCAGTGGGTTCCAGGTTCGAGTCCTGGTGGGTGCACTGGATGACGCCACTTTCACGGTGGCGTTTCTGTTTTGTGGAGGAGGAAAGATGTCTTCTGTAAAGACTGGCGAGTCGTTTGACAAGCATAAGACCGAGGCGGAGCTGCTGATGGAATATCATGGCCTCACGCTCCCGGCATTCTACTCTTCTCCCGAGAGTGAATTCGATGCTGCAACAAACGGTGTCGCTTTGATTGACCGCTCCTGGATTGGCAGAATCGAAATCACCGGAGCGGACCGGCTTGATCTTCTTCATCGACTCTCCACTAATGACCTGCTCAAATCGAAACCGGGAGACGTGGTAGGATCTGTGATCACAACCGAAAAGGGGAGACTCATCGACTACGTAACTCTCCTCGTCGGGGAAACCTCCATTCTCGTCCTTACGTCGCCTGGAAATGAAGAACGGCTTTCACATTGGATCGAGAAATACTGTATTATGGATGACGTCAAGATCGCAAGCGTTACTTCATCTACAGCACTCATTTCCCTGCTTGGCCCTAAAGTCGGAGATGTTGCAGCACCTGTCCTCGAAGCCAATCTGCGTCCCAATAAATTTCAAAAAGTATTGTCAGCCTTCGGTGGAGCTACAGTTGCCTGGGAGCAACGCTCTGGCCTCAACTTTGTGGACATCCTTGTTGATGTCCGACACTCTACGAGATTGTGGGATTACATATCAAGTAAGGGAGACCGAAGTGAGATTGTGAAGGTTGGTGTAATGGCATATGAGGCGTTCAGAATCTCCCAAGGAATTCCTCAGACCGGTGGGGAGATATCTGAGAGCTACAATCCATATGAGGCTGGGCTTATCGGTGCGGTGAGCTTTACCAAGGGGTGCTATATCGGTCAGGAAGTTATCGCCCGACTGGACACATATCATAAAGTGCAGCGACAGGTTGTAGGGTTGGTCATTGCTGAGTCAACTCCAGGAGAATCTGGTGGATTGGTCATGTTCAATTCCTTGGAGATTGGAGTTGTAACAAGTATGAGTCCTACTCCGATCCGCGGAAAGACAGCGGCACTTGCCATTGTTAGAAATGGAACAGTCAAGCCTGACGACGTAGTAACGTTGAAGTTTGGGGAACAGAAAACGGAAGCAACAGTCTGCGAGATCCCAATTCAATTGTAGGAGTTCATTCTACCGAACGATTCAATGTAATGGTTTCTTTTCTAATATTTCGGTCCCTAAATGAAGCTTGATTATACGTGGGAGGAAGTCGAACGATGGCGGCACGGGGTCCATCATCGCGGAGCAACAACACTCATCAAGAACAAGAACCAAGCACTTCGGTTTATCAACAGAGTAGGCTATTGCTTTGCTTTCAAGTCTGACAGTGTTGAGTTACCAAGCTTGTGGCAGGCAGTGACAGGTTTCGGGCTGCCACCAGGTCATGCTCACCATCCGAGAAAGTATTATCTATCATATGCCTGGGAGATTCGGGATATACTTCCTGAGGCGGGAGCGATCTATTACGGGAAAGTGATTAGGGGCCGGCCAAGCGTCGTTTCTCTTGAGTTTCTCCCGTACTTCTACGCACTGACGGAGCGTTCAGGCCTTAAGGGCGACTATCAGACGGAGTATACGCGAGGACGTCTTTCTGGAACGGCAAAAAGCATCATGGATGTGCTTTCCAAACGATCACCCCAGCCGACAAAGGAACTCAAGCACATACTTTCCCGAAACGGGAAGAGCGATGGAGTAGGATTCGACAAGGCCATAGATGAGCTTCAAACGAGAATGTTTGTTACGAAAGTCCTTGAACAGGGACGTTCACATGATGCGGAGT
>JACQVJ010000234.1 GCA_016209805.1 Ignavibacteriota bacterium | reverse complement strand
GTGTTGTTAGGGTCAATGGCCCGGTCTGGAATTTCGCCTTGACACCGAAGAGTGCCTGACTGCTCCCGACAAACGACGAGGGAGTCTGTAACGAAACATTTCCGGCCTCAACGCTCTGTACAATCTCATCGTCGTACCCAGTGTACTTGATCTTCAGCTGGTTCTCATACTCGAACGTCCGCTGCGTATTCCAGTCTGCCAGAATATTCAGTTTGTCGCCGATCGTGCCGTTGACATTGACCTGGACTTCCTGGCTGAAGTCAGGCTCGTTCCTGCTCTGGTCCAGGCTGGAGAGCTGCGTCTGATCGGACTTCGTGTTTCTGAACCCCGCCTTGATGTCCACGGCGCCGCTGATGTTGAGCTTGATTTCGGGCTTGCCGAAGATGCTGAAGATGGGGTTGGCCGGGACCGGAATATGAATCTGAGTAATGTTGGTGAGCAGCTCGCCAAGGTCGTTCCGCGACCCGAGGGTCTTCGATTTTCTCGCCTCTTCGGCAAACATCTTCCTGATTTCCCATTTGCGACGCATGGCGACGAACTCTTTGAGCGGGACGCTCACCGGGATTTTGACATCCTGGCTTGCTACAGTTTCGCGTGCCTGCATTGTCATGGATGCGGTGTCGAACGTTACAACACGCTGGTAGCTGGGAGGCCGACTGTTCGAAAAGAGAATGTAGGTGCGGTCGTGGAAGAACTGGGCCTGCGGTCCATCACGTCTGACATAAGTAAATTGTTTCAGACGTGCGGTGGAATCAAGATACACAACATAGCTGGAGTCCGTAGGAAGTCGCGGTCTCCCTGTCGTGTCAGCAGCCGTCGTATCACCGCGGCCAAATCGTGGGGGACCTTCTTCACCACGTGGTTTTTCGGGAACACCAGCCGGCTCTTCGACTCCTTTGCCTTTTGTCGTGTCACCTTCACCAAAAGCACCGAGCAGCAATTCGTATTCGCGGGGCGGGTAGCGAAGATGTCGGCCGGAGGATGTATCGGGTGAGAGAAGCAGAACTGTAAAGGCCAGAGAAGCAGCAACAACGTATGCCACACCAACCAGCTTCGACCGAAGTTGTGCCCTTGTACGATCAGGAAAGGAGACCACGTTGACTCTCAGTTAGTATCGCCTTCATCGGTGGACAACATTCATGGTGTCCAACCCCTGCCTGTGTGCAGGCCTGCCGCCTTCTCAGGGTTGCGGGGGTTCACGTTGCATCCTGGAAGACAGACGCCAAACCCTCCAGACATTAACAAACCGATTCGATATCGTTCTCCTCTCTGATGGTATACTGAGCCGGTCAACTCAGTGCTGGGAACTTACCCAAAAGGGGGATAAATATCAAGGGTTCAACAATTGGAAAAGTAACCGTATCAAGGTATATTTATGCCATGAAAATTCATCTTCTTCCCAAACATCTCCATCTCTCAAAGTACCTGCTCCGCGCACACATCGGGCCCTTCCTCTTTTCCCTCTCCACATTGATGTTCCTGTTCATGCTGCAGTTCGTCATGAAATTCATCGACCAGTTGGTGGGAAAAGGACTCAGTGCGTGGCTCATCATAGAGCTGATCTCTTTGAATCTCGCATGGATGGTGGTCCTTGCCGTCCCGATGTCGGTGCTCGTTGCAACGCTCATGGCCTTCGGCGACCTTTCCTCGCGAAATGAAATCACTGCAATGAAAGCAAGCGGTGTGAGCATCTACAGAATGATCGGGCCCGTCTTTTTCGTTGCGGGCATTCTGGCGATCCTGCTCGTTTTCTTCAATAACGATGTCCTCCCCGAGGCAAACCATCGGGCAAAGACGCTCACGATCGACATACGGCGCAAGAAGCCAACGCTCTCCCTTGTCGCCGGACTCTTCTCGCAGGACATTGCCGGCTACAGCATCCTCGTCCACAAAACATTCGAAAAGACGAACGACCTTGAAGGGATCACCATCTACGACTACACGAACCCGACCACGAACGTCGTCATCACAGCCGAGCGTGGAAAGATCTCTTTCTCGCCCGATTACCACAAGCTGATTATGGACTTACAGATGGGAGAAATCCACGAGCTTGATCTCCAGGACATGTCGGGATACAAAAAGATCAGGTTCGAGAATCACCGGATTGCTATGAATGTCGAGGGCTTCGACTTCGAGCGTTCTGCCGAAGGAACATTCACCCGCAGCGACCGGGAGCTGAGCGCGCAGGTGATGATCGGAATCGTCGACAGCATCAAGAAGGAAACGGACAAGATTGAGCAGCAGCTCCGCGAGCGCATGGAACAGGAGATGGAAAACTTGTTGACAAGAAAACCTCCGCCGTCGTTGTTCGGGACATTCGGCACGCCGGGAGGTGGATTGACGGCGGGACTCAACCGTGCACGCGTCACCAGCTCAATGTTAAACAACGAGCTTCTCCGAATAGAATACCTGGAAAAGCAAATGGATCAATACAAAGTGGAGATCCACAAAAAATACTCAATCCCGGCTGCATGTCTTGTGTTCGTCATGATCGGCGTGCCTCTCGGCATTATGGCACGACGCGGAGGATTTGGGATTGCTGCAACCCTGAGCTTCGGTTTCTTCCTGCTGTACTGGGCCTTTCTCATCGGAGGAGAAAAACTCGCCGACCGCGGGATCACGTCGCCGTTCTGGGGGATGTGGTCTGCCAATATCCTTCTTGCCATCGTCGGCATCTACCTTGTCATCCGCATCGGGAGAGAGACCGTTGTGATCGATTGGCGACAGCTTCACCGCCTTATCCCTAAACGTTGGCGCTCCGATCTGCCCGAGGAAGAAGGAGTAGTGGTGGAATGAGGCTCATCGACCAATACGTCGTCAAGCAGTTCATTGTCACCACGCTGTTTTCTCTTATGGCAGTTATTGTCATCTTCGTCGTCATTGATGCGATGGAGCATCTCGATGATTTCATCGACAAGCAGGCAACCGTCCCCACAATCGTACGGTACTACGTG
>JACQVJ010000221.1 GCA_016209805.1 Ignavibacteriota bacterium | reverse complement strand
GTCATAAGAAATGCCGTGAGTGCTTCAGCTTCCCTGTCGCTCAGGTTGTTGTTAGGCTCAAGAGTTTCCGGCTTAAACGCCTGCGGATTCTTCAGCCAGTGGAAAACCCAGCCGGGCTTTAGTCGAGTACTGCACTTATCAAGAGCCGGTCCAACGTAGCCCCCCTTGAGATCGATCTGATGACACGATTGACATCCGTACGCGCCGTAATAGAGAGCCTTACCTTCGGCAACTGTCGAGGCATCCATCCTGATTTCTCGCGTTAGACTATCCGCGAGGAAGACGGCCTCCATATGATTGACAATCGTTTTGATCTCGTCATCCGCCAAGAACAAGTTCGGCATACGCTCGGTCATGATTGGCCGAAGTGAATACGGAATCTTGAAATACGATTGAATCCATTGCTCGTCTGCTTGACTGGCCTCAACGCTCAGGTCTGTTGCCACGAGCCTTCCACGACCGAACATGGTGTGACAGCCAAAGCAGGCAAGGTCATCAACGAGTTTCCCGAACTCTCCTTGGGGAGCGTAGCTGCTTGAAGGTGCGGGGTGGATCTTCAGTTGTTCGGGAATTGACTCGTTACTGTTCCCAAGGAGTGCCACTGTGATTGCCCGTGCGTCTTCGTCTGAGAGTCCATAGTCAGGCATTTTCATTGTGGAGGAAAACACTCGAGGACTTTTAAGCTTTGTGTACAGATAAGCGGGAAGTGAATGCTCAATACCTGTCCTTCCGAAATCAATTTGATAAAGACTCTTGTCCCCAACAAACGTCAACTCTGGGCCCATCTCATCGGCTTTTTTTCTATCTCCCAGTTCATGACATCCTGTGCAGTTATACTTCTTCAGAACAGTCAGACCTTTGTCGAAGTAGTCGGGATCCCGCGTGCGTGGAGAAAGTTCTTGCACGTCAGAGGTTACAAACTCGCTTTCGATGTAGGCTACAACGGCGGCCAGGTCGGTTTCACTGAAGCGAAATCTCGGCATCTCTACACCCGGTTGGAGGCGCTTCGGATTCTTGATGTAGGTGTAAATCCACTGTGCTCTTGCCTTGCTTGCAATCTGGCCGAGCTCCGCGGCGACGTAACCACCTCTCCCATTAATGGGATGACAACTGATGCAGCGTGCCTCCCGGAAGCGTGTTGCTCCTAACTCGATCATCCTTTCGCGTTCAGCTTCTGTAGCACTTGTGAAAAGCTTCGGAAGAGGCTCGAGTGAAACACCGTTGGCGAAGGAAGTGTATGTCATCAGAAAATCAGTGAGGTTGTGTGCCTCGTCGTCCGTAAGCAAAAAGTTGGGCATCTTTGTCGCAGTGTAGTAATCCTTCGGGTTCTTCAGCCAGTTGAAGAGCCAGGTGCGGTTGACCTTTGTTCCAATGCCATCAAGCGCGGGAATCCACTGTTTCGGAGAGCCTCCGATCTTGTGGCAGCCCACGCAGTTGAACTCCCTGATGAGTCTGCGGCCAAGACTGAGAATGGGTGCCTCCGGCACTTTCTGTCCACGATGGCATCTGCCGCAAGAGGCTTCCATAAACCCGGTCGGCAGCATCGGACGATCCCAGTACTCGACATATCCGTGGGCCTCAGCCCTGGTTGTTGCCAGACCCTGTCCCTCGTGACAGATTGTGCAACCGAAATCATCAGTTGAGTGGTAGATGCGGGAGTGGGCACGGAACGGCTGCTCTGCATTGGCAAGCGCCGTCTCACCCAATCCAAGATGGCACGTTGTGCAGCGGTCCACCCGATCAAGTTTTTGAGCCCAAATCTGTTTGATTCCAATTTCTACCGACTTCACACGCTGCGGCAACTCCTTTATGATCTCATTGTAGTTGTACTGGTATTTTTTCCACTCGCGATAGAAATCCTTGAACGGCGATACAGCAAGTACGACAAGGAGAACGACGCTTGAAATCGCAAAGATTGCCCTGAGGTTGTTCATTGTCTTCAATAGATCCCTTCCCAAGGCCAGGTCCAGCTCCAACCCGGGCCTCGGAACAATGTGCCGATCGCTGTAAGGACCACCACAATGACAACAAACCACGTCATTACCCACCATGATAGGGGCAGATTCCCCAACCACTCGACGAATCGGTTCTTCTTCGTGAAGAAATACGGAACAACCATGAAGGCAGTTATGATCAGCGTCGGAATCAACATGGCGAATACTTCAAACATCAGGAGGACAATCGAAACGATGCCGACGGAAACAATCAGGGTGACGAAAGTACGTTTTCTATTCCCTTTCCAAAGTCCGATACCCTTAACATTTATCCGAAAATAAGGGATGACGATGAGCGCTACAACGGCAAGTGCAGGCAGCAACACACCTCCAACGACGGGGGGAAAGTAATGCAACAGCTCCTGCAATCCAAGAAAGTACCACGGAGCCTTCGCAGGATTGGGGGTGTGATCAGGATTGGCGATCCATTCCAAGGGAGCATCAAACAAGAGCGAGATAATGGCAAGCACAATGACCATCACTTCAAACGCAATGATCTCCCTGACAACAAGGTGGGGGACGGTCATTACCATTTCTTCATCCTCCTGCTTGACTCGTGCTGCCGTCCTTCCTTTGATGAACGCAATACGCTTCGGCGTCTTCTTTACGTCTGTTGATTCCTCAACCTTGAAATCTTTTTCCATCAACGAGTCTCTCAATCCCCAATGTTCAACGTTCAACGGTCAATGGTCAATGGTCAATCCGAAATCCATCCCGCCAAACGGCGGCGGGATTTCGCTGAGAAGCGCTCAACAATCCGCAATCCCAAATGTATATTAGACTCCGCCATCTTTTCGTACTCGCCAGAAGTGGATGCCCATCAAGATCATTGCAACGACGGGAATGATAAAGCAATGGAGAACATAGAATCTTACGAGCGCATACTCTCCCACAATGTTTCCGCCGAGTAACAGGAATGAAATCTGATCTCCCAGGCCAAAAGGCATTGCCCGCACCATATTGGTTCCGACAGAGATTCCCCAGAAGGAGAGTTGATCCCATGGCAACAAGTAACCTGTGTAGCTCAGCAGGATCGTAACCACAAGAAGGATAACGCCGATAACCCAGTTGAACTCCTTCGGCGGTCGGTAGGAACCTGTGTAGAATACCCTCAGCATGTGCAGAAAGACAACGGCTACCATTGCATGCGCCGCCCATCGATGCATGTTGCGTAAGAACTGTCCTGATGATACCACAAACTGCAGATCCTTCATATCCGAGTATGCCTGCGGTATCGAAGGGCGATAATAGAGCATGAGCAGGGCTCCGGTAACTGTGAGAACGATAAACAAGCCAACTGACAATCCGCCAAGCCCCCATGTGTATGTGAACTTGACAGAGCGCCTTCGTACTTTTGTTGGATGGACGTGAAGGAAGAAATTATAGAAAACAGTCTCGGCACGAGTCCGGTTGGATTCGGGAAGCCCGTGCCGGAACATTGAACGCCACACCTGAGACTCGAATACCCGTTCAAGATAGGTCCTCATCGTTAGTCTCCGAACGCTTCAGGCGTTTCATCCAGTTCTGCGCACGCGCTTTCGATCGCATCTATGACTAACGGGAAATAGCGGTCGAGGCCGCAATCCAACTGCCCGCGGACCATGCACTTCCCGTCGGGCGATTGGTGTTTGCAATGAGCGCATACATTATTCCGCAACGCTTCAAGATATGGCTCAAGAGTGTCACTGCGGACGGATAAGACGCTCTCCACAATTTTTGAGAAATGAGCACGAAGCCCACAGGCATCATCATTGCTCAAACGACAGGTGCCGGCACCATCGCTATCGATGCACTTTACACAGACAGCCTGTTGAACGGCGCGCCAATAACGATCGAGGTTTTCCATTGTTCCCTCTATGTTATCAAACCTTGAGGATGTGATCCTGACCAACGAGATTTCCCTTGTCCACAATCAAACGTCCCTTGTCTTCCAACGATATGGAGTATCTGTCCAGAGGTCGTGTGGCTGGACCTTCGACGACATTTCCCTGTGTGTCGAACTTGCTGCCGTGACAGGGACAGGCGATCAGGCCTTCCTCGGATTTCCATCCTGTTATGCAGCCCAGATGCGAACATATTCCCGACATTGCGTAAAAGTACCCCTCCTTTGCCCGGACAACATAAGATTTCTGATCAGGGATAAGTGTTACTGAGTCGGGGGGAAAATCCTGAACTAACCCTGCTGAGAACTTCAGCGGCGGTTCATGCAAGACGTTGGGGGAGAGGTATTGTGCTGTTAGTACCACGCTTCCCACACTCACGACACCTATGGCACCACCGCCAACAATCTCGAGAAAATACCGGCGCGAGATTGAGACAGTGTTCTCTACGTTCTTCGTTTTTTCCTTTTCCATGATCAACTCCAACTTTTCTTCAACATGTTCTACACCGCCATCGTCTCCGACACATAGTATCCTTCCATCGTGATACATCCAACGGGACACCTCAATGCACAGAGCCCACAACGGATACACATGTCTTCATCCTTGATCATCACCGCACCGACAGTTGTTTCGGTTTCGTCTTCGAACGCAATGGCATACTCTTCTTCCAACTGCGAAGCAAGTGTTTTGTCAGCTTCGATCCTGCCAAGTGTAACAAGCTCGATGCAATTCTCCGGGCATACATCAACACATCCGCCGCAGAGGATACATTCGGTCCCGGTGTTTTCGCCCTTGGGTTCAAAGATCGTATTTTCCCAGCAGTGCAGGCAGCGTGATGCCTCATGGCGGGCTTGCGCTTCTGTGTAACCTACTTCCACCTGCGCGACACCGATGCGTCGGTCGATGGGGAG
>JACQVJ010000029.1 GCA_016209805.1 Ignavibacteriota bacterium | reverse complement strand
GTGTTGACATCATTCACGGCAAAGGTACAGGTGCGCTGCGCAAACGAATCGCGGATTTTCTCTCACAGCATCCAAGGGTAAAATCATATCGCCTAGGCGAATGGAATGAAGGGGGAACCGGTGCAACTGTTGTTGAATTAACGGAGCACTAAATGGCAGTTCGGCATATAGAAAAAGTTCTTATTGCGAATCGTGGTGAAATCGCTGTTCGGATAATTCGTACCTGCAAGGAGATGGGGATTGCGACTGTTGCAGTGTACTCGGATGCGGACCTTCACGCACCGCATGTCTTGATGGCCGATGAGGCGTTCAACATCGGTCCGCCTCCGTCTCGCGAAAGCTACCTCGTGATCGATAAGATCATTGATGTTGCCAAGCGAACGCGCGCAACCGCCATTCATCCGGGGTATGGTTTTCTCTCAGAGAATGCCGATTTCTCAAAACGAGTAGCCGAAGCCGGGCTTATCTTCGTTGGGCCGGGACCTGAGTCGATCAAAACAATGGGCGACAAGACTGAAGCCCGTAAGCTTGTGATGAAAGCCAATGTGCCGATCGTACCGGGCACACCGGGTGCAATTGACAATATCGAAGAGGCGAGAGATTTCTGTATGCGCCACGGTTTGCCAATCCTCATCAAGGCAGCTGCGGGTGGTGGTGGGAAGGGGATGAGGGTGGTACACAAAGTGGACGACCTGCAATCAGCATTCAATGGAGCAACGTCTGAAGCGCTGTCAGCATTTGGCGATGGGCGGGTGTACATTGAGAAGTACCTTGAAAGTCCAAGACACATTGAGTTCCAGATCATCGCAGATCATCATGGTAATACAATCCACCTTGGGGAGCGCGAATGCTCGATTCAGCGGAGACATCAGAAGGTAATTGAGGAAACACCTTCAGTGATCGTTGACGAGAAGTTGCGTCAACGCATGGGAGCCACCGCAGTGGGGGCAGCAAAAGCGTGCAACTATCACAACGCCGGCACGATTGAATTCCTGGTCGACAAAAACAGGAATTTCTATTTCCTCGAAATGAACACGCGGCTGCAGGTAGAACATCCGATCACTGAAATGAGAACCGGGGTGGATCTTGTGGCTCTGCAGCTAAGAGTAGCGATGGGGGAGAGGATACCGTTTGAGCAAGAGCAGGTCAGTTTCCGCGGTCATGCGATTGAATGCCGTATCTACGCTGAGGATCCTTCGAATGGGTTCCTTCCATCGACAGGAAGAATTTCGCACCTTGTGCCAAGTCAGGGACCAGGAATACGCGAAGACAGGGGGGTGAAGCAAGGTGGAGAAATCTCGGTGTATTACGATCCGATGATATCGAAGCTTGTCGCCCACGGTGGTACCCGAAACGAGGCGATCAGTCGGATGAAAAGGTCGCTTCGCGAATACGAGATTCTTGGAGTAAAGACGAATATTCCCTTCTGCCTGTTCATTCTTGACCATCCGAAGTTTATCGAAGGAGATTTCGATACTCATTTCATTCCAATGTACTTCAAACCTGAACGATTAGCTCGACTTTCCGACGATGAAGAAGCTGCAGCTGCACTTGTCTGTGCCATGATGGAAGACAATTCTTTGCAAGCGCAATCACTTTCGTCAGTCGGAACCTACGTTGTGAAGGACGGCCGCGTGGGCCGGGGAGATTCAACCAACCATGCCGGTTTAACAAAATGGAAGCTACAGAGAGTCAACAACATGAGGTCCTGAGTTGAGTTACATAGTAACAGTAAGCAACCGGACGTATCCGGTCTTAGTTGAGCCGGAGGGACTGGTACGTGTTGACGGCTCGTCATTGTCTGCTCAAGTCCGGCAACTCGATCGTTGTACATTCTCTGTTTTGCTGAACAACCGCTCGTACAAGGTTATCGCCGAGAAGTTGGGTAATGTCTATGAGACTCTCGTAAACGGCGTGGCGCAGGAGGTCATCGTTGAGACTGAACGAACGAGGCTCCTAAAAAAATATGACCGTCAAGCCGGAGCTATCCGGAAAAGATTCGAAGTTCACGCTCCCATGCCTGCACTCATCGTGAATATCGAAGTTGATGTTGGCGACGATGTAACGGAAGGACAAGGACTGATTGTTCTCGAAGCAATGAAAATGGAAAATGAAATCAAAGCGCATCAACCAGGTAAGGTGAAAACAATCCACGTTGTGAAAGGGAAACCCGTGGAAAAGGGCGAGCTGTTAATGTTGCTTGAATAGGTGTATGGAAACGAAGAGCGAATCAAAAACCGTGCGTGAGCCGATGGTCACCCTGGAACTGGCTATCGAACACGGACTCACTGAAGAAGAGTACTCGAGGATACTAGAAATTCTGGGGAGGATTCCAACCTACACGGAACTCGGTATCTACAGCGTTATGTGGAGCGAGCATTGCAGCTACAAGAACTCCATTGCAGTGTTGGAGACTCTTCCTCGTTCGGGTGGGCGACTCTTGGTGAGTGCTGGCGAAGAGAATGCAGGACTGGTGGACATCGGCGATGGACTCGCCGTGGCGTTTAAGATCGAAAGTCATAACCACCCGTCGGCGGTTGAGCCATACCAAGGAGCGGCGACCGGTGTTGGAGGCATCATGCGCGATATCTTCACTATGGGTGCCCGTCCGATTGCAGCTCTGAACTCGCTGAGGTTTGGTGAACTTGATAGCCCTCGAACAAAATATCTCTTCAAGGGAGTTGTGAAGGGAATCGGTGATTACGGCAACAGCTTCGGTGTGCCGACCGTGGCAGGTGAAGTGTATTTCGAGCCTTGTTACGAAGAGAATCCGCTCGTAAATGCGATGGCAGTTGGGCTGGTAAAACACGGGGAGTGGGCGAGCGCAGTGGCCAAGGGATCGGGCAACCCTGTCATGATTGTCGGTTCAGCAACAGGGCGGGATGGGATTCACGGGGCAACGTTTGCATCTGAAGAAATCACCAGTGAATCAGAGTCGCGGAGACCATCCGTACAGGTTGGCGATCCTTTTACGGAGAAGCTCCTCCTTGAAGCGTCACTTGAGGCGATCCGTTCGGGATACCTTGTGGGAATTCAGGACATGGGTGCCGCAGGGATTACTTGTTCAACTTCTGAGATGAGTGCACGGGGCAAGAGCGGGATGAGAATAAACCTCGATCGGATTCCAAGAAGAGAGTTGGGGATGTCGGCGTACGAACTCATGCTTTCGGAGTCGCAGGAGCGAATGCTTGTAGTTGTGAAGCGGGGCCATGAAGAGGATGTAGCGAAAATCTTTTCGAAATGGGATGTCCAGGCGGAAATTATTGGAGAGGTTACAGATAATGATAGGCTTGTTGTTTGGTACGAAGACGAGATTGTGGCTGACGTCCCGGCGGAGTCGCTGGTTCTTGGCGGGGGTGCTCCGGTGTACACAAGGGAAGCGAGGGAGCCAGAGTATTTAAGGGAAACTCGAGCGTTTGATCCGGCTTCGCTTCCAGTTCCGACGAACATGAATGCAATTCTTCTTGATCTTGTGGGTTCTCCAAATATTGCAAGCAAGAGATGGGTCTATGAGCAGTATGACGGAATGGTGCGAACCAATAGTGTGGTATTAAGTGAAGCTGATGCAGCGGTATGCTTTATCAAAGGGTCACTTAAGGGATTGGCCCTCAAGGTTGACTGTAATAGTCGTTACGTCTACCTCAATCCTCAGTTGGGTGGGATGATCGCCGTAGCGGAGGCTGCGCGCAACGTTGTGTGTACAGGGGCAATACCACTGGCGATTACTAACTGCCTTAACTTTGGAAACCCATATAAGCCTGAAGTGTACTGGCAATTCAAGGAGGCAGTCCGTGGTATCGGTGAAGCGTGCCGAGCATTGAATACTCCCGTCACTGGCGGCAATGTAAGCTTCTACAACGAAAGCCCGTCGGGATCCGTTTATCCAACGCCCGTAATTGGTATGCTTGGTCTGGTGGAGGATGTCACAGCTGCTGTTACTGCAACGTTCAAGAACGAGGGTGATCTCATTGTGCTGATTGGTAGCCCAACGACCGGACACGTTGGCGGCTCAGAATATCTCGCTGTGGCCTATCACACTGTTGCAGGGGATGCTCCGCCCATCGATTTGGACTGTGAGCGGCGACTTCAGCAGTGCTGCCTGGATGCAATCGGACAGAATTTGCTGAAGTCAGCCCACGATTGTTCAGAGGGCGGCCTCGCAGTCGCAGTCGCTGAGTGTTGCATTATCAGTCGCAACAGTTTCCTTGGTGCCGAGATTTTCTTCCGAGAAAATCATGGGCGAGAGGACCTCAAACTTTTTGGAGAGGATCAATCACGTATTGTTGTTACGATCGAAGAGAGGAATTTGCCGAGGGTACTAGAACTGACAGAAGCACATAATATCCCAATGCAAGTGATTGGTACCGTCGGTGGCTCCAGACTGAGAATCAACGACAGCGTCGACTTAATGACTGAAGCAATTGCTGAGAGATATGAGGGGAGTCTTTCCAGACGGATGGGTTTGTGACTAAGAAAGATCGCTTGACATAATATACCTTATTTGTATTTCATGAGATACCAGAAGTTCTGTCTGCCTGCCGTCGACGGACATTGAGCAAAACAATCATCCCTCCAATCAACACGACAACCAATCCAAGCATCAGCAACCGATCTGCGTAAACCGGAAAGATAATCTCCTCGTTTGGATTCTCCTGCGCCCAAGCAGGCGCAGCACCCCACACGCCGATCAACAACGCTCTGCTGAGATACAGTACCTTCAGCCGAATCTTCTGAATCATTCTGATCAAGTCGTGTACGCCAAGAGTATCGTTGTTAACAGAAAGAGCATGATCAACACCCCAAGTATGCTAAAGACTCTACTTTGCTTACCCTTGTTTGATTGTCTATCGAGAAAAGGAATCATGATCCAGACTGCCGTTGCTACGGCCACGAGCGAGTTTACCAATAGCTCACCGCTGATTGAGAACATTCTTGCCGGAACCATCCTTAACGACTGATACAAAGGAAGAAAATACCATTCCGGCCGGATGCCGAGTGGTGCCGATGCCAGAGGATCAGCCTTATGACCAAGACCCCAGGGCATCATTACCGCGAGACCGATCAAACTAAGAAGGCCAAAAGACCAGGCAATCAAGTCCCGGTACATGAAGTTTGGAAAGAATGGTATTGGCG
>JACQVJ010000219.1 GCA_016209805.1 Ignavibacteriota bacterium | reverse complement strand
GCCGCTCATGCAGGCTACATTACTGACGCAGTTCCAATTGAGAGAGTGACTCAAGAGGTGTGGAGAGCTGCGATCAACCAGCCAGAAGCCAACTTAGCTTTGACTTTGGCCGAACCTGTTGTCGCACAGTGTTTGGGAATGATGCTGAGATCAGAATCCCCTGTGATTGCAGTTCACGACGTGACTAGGTTGATTGCATTGTCCGGCGAATCTAATTTTGCGACCGACATAGCGACCCGGGCGGCAGTGACCGGCTTCCAAGCGTCCGGCGATCGCCGTATGAATTTTGTCAGCTCTTTGTTCTCGGAAGCAGTAGACTATCTTGTGTCTCGCGACCTTCCTGGATACGTAGGTCTCGGCGACCGGATCAAAGATGTTAGTTCGTCAATACGGTTTAAACAGGATATCAAGAGGCGAGTAATCGAAATCGTACAAGGGTATCCTGCACCGGAGAATGTTGAGTCAACGGCCAGCGAGTGGCGAGCCTATGTTGGTCTGATCTCCGACGCCTTGGCAAAGAGATAGCATGAATAAAGCAGAGGTCGTATTCGCCAAGTCTCAAACAGCGCAGGGCGTTCTTGCCTTACGCCCGGCGCTGAATCTTAGGATTGCTAACGAAAGCCTAAGATCAGCATTTGGTTCTATCACGTCGCTTGAAGAGGATCTTCTTGTAATGGCTTCTTCCATTTTTGCCTGTGACTTAGCGTTTAAGCGAGGGGATCGAGAAAACTTCGTCAGAAAGATCAGCCTGAAGATTCCGGTGGTCAATCGAGCTCTGCTGGAATCGGTGAGACAAGATATAACGTATGCGATATACCTTCTTAGTCACGATGCCTGGAACATCGAACTGACGCAAAGGATTGGAACGCCGGAAACGGCCCAAGTCTGGAATCAAACCAACAACTCCAAGGTACTCCTTTTTTCGGGAGGCCTGGATTCTTTTGCAGCGGCCGCTGATGCTGGGTACTCTGGCACCAAAGTTCATTTGATAAGTCATCTAACCGGAAACCATAACATATCTCGGAGCCAACAATCGCTTTTTGAACATTTGCAAACAAGCTTCCCGGGTCAATTCGCCCGCACAAGTTTCCGTGTCGGTGCCACTAACAAGTCAAGTGATGGATATCCTTTTCCGACCGATCAGGAAAGAGAGGAGACCCAAAGAACTCGATCCTTCTTGTTCCTGACCCTCGCTGGGCTGGCAGCGAGAAAACTGGGCGCGAGCGACGTGATCATGATAGCGGAAAACGGACAACTTGCCATTCATCTTCCACTGACCGCTGCGAGGATCAGCGCATTCAGCACCCATACTGCACACCCCGAATTTGTCAAAACAATGGGAGAAATACTTAGTAGAGTACTTGCGTTTGACATACGCATCGAAAATCCGTTTTTGTACCTGACAAAAGGCGAGGTGGTAAGCAAAATCAAAGGTATTCAGGCCGCACAAATCCCGCAAACGATCAGCTGTTGGAGATCCGCACGGATGCTAGGAGGGTATACGCATTGCGGAGAGTGTGTGCCGTGTCTGGTCCGTCGAATAGCCAACGAGGCTCACGGTATAAGAATTGATGAGTACGCTAGAGACCTATTTCGTGAAGACGTAGCTAGTCTTGAAGCCGACGATTTGGGAAAAAGAAACTTCCTGGAACTTGCTGAGTTCGTACGCTTCTTTTTCGGCACGAACTCCCGGGCACAGATCATCAGCTCTTATCCCGAACTTATCAACGAGTCAATAGATGCGAATCATGCAATCGCGATGTATAAGCGTTTTGCTTCTGAAGCGGTTAACGTTTTCTCCAACTATGCGAAATTGACCGCTCTGGTGCGCTAACATGAGGCTCAGTTTTAGAGACTTGAACGAAGCTGCTTCCAATCCCGCCGCGTTCAGACGGAGAATAGCGGCGCCTCCGGCTGTCCCGCAAATCAGGTACTCGTATTACAATGTGCTGGTCAACACGATCTACCACTTTCATAAATGCTCGCAGGACATTGTGGACGCGCAAGACTACATGGCGGAACACTTAGATTCGTTCAAGTCCGACCAGAAAAAGGATCGCATAAGGGACCAATTCAGATGGTACGTGACAGACTACTTTGCGAAGAATCTAAATACTTTCGAGTTTAGACAAAACATCCGTATAATTCCTGACGCTCCCCTGACCCACGAACTGACTATCTCGGGGCAAATCGGCAGAATCGATTTGGCACAAATCGGCTATGTAGCTTGGATTTTTCGCAGCCAGGGCGAGCGCAACTGGATCGGAGAACTCGCTATGCCATTGATTCAATATGAACTTTCTGCTCGCGTTTTCTGTGTTCCGGTTACTGAGGTCAGTGTTGGGATGTACAGCTTCGAGGAGCAGGCGGTGTCTCAACACTGCTATTCAAACCTCGATATACAACAAGCTCGTATGTCCCTAACGCAATTGTTGAGAACTCTTGGGCTGGCCTAGATTTGCAGTATCTTGCTTCCGCATTAACGGCAGATTCTTACACCTCGCGACCGGGTTTGCCTGCTGCAAGATTTTTTCGCTACGCTCCTTTTTACTTTGATCTTTCATTATATTTTCTAGTTTGTGCCCATTTTTTTAGGTTCGGAGGCAGACGATTTGTATACATCTGGCAATCTCACGAAAGTTTTTTACTCTAAGAACCAAAAACGGCGAATAAGTGCGAGGTACGCTCGCAAAGAAACTGAGCCTAAATTATTGCACATTGCACGCCAAACGTGACCATGATTGGTTTCTTTCCAGAAGATATTATGCCCGAGAGGTTTTGCTTGGGATGCTTTTGGAAAGGTTGAACAATTTGACGGATTGTTGGGCTAGGGCGCGGTACCTACCGTTTTATCAACACGATCACATAATCGAACTCAAAGGTTTTACGGCATTATAGTTGACAACTCTCCTCTGTTTCACTACTCTTACACCAATGGCTCTCAGATTGAGGCGTACCACGTATGAATGAGTGGGAATTCACTGGCGAAGCTGTCAGTTGGATCAATCAGGCACTCGATAAGAATCCGTCTTTGCCGTTCTCCCGCGCAAAGACGGAGCAGACAAGCGATGGTTCTCGAGAACGCCGCGATCTCACCTTGCTGGACAAGAACCAGCGAGTGGTGCTGACCGGGGAAATTAAACTTCCCTATGAGAAAGATGGCAGCAGCCCGTATAACGACACTGTCGTCACAGACGCTCGCACCAAGTCCCGCAGGGCTCACTCCCGTTTTTTCTTCACCTGGAACGTGAATGAATTCGTGCTCTGGGAGAGCAGTACTGAAAGAGTTGGTTCCGAAGATCAATATAAATCGTGGACCGTCACGAGAGTCTACAAGGAAAGCCACCTGGACATTGCTCCCACGTTGCTGGCGGTGCAGTCATTTCTGGACAGGTTGCTGAAGGAATTTGCGGACATACTGCGTGGCACGTCGCCTATCGGAGTGAAGCTTCCCGACGAGCGATTCATCGACATGCTGGAATCTTATCTTAAAATGCCCATCGTACTCACATTCGAGCAGTTAGTCATCTCATACAACACGCCGGTCTTCAGGAGAGACCTCGACAAAAGGATGCGCGAAGAGCAGGGATGGGTCATCACGGATGACGCCGAAGGCGCACAGGAGAACCTCGAAAACGCCTCCAAGTTTGCGTGCTATGCTTTGATAATCAAATTGGTCTTCCACGAAGCTCTACTGAAGCGGTACCGGCCAAAAATACTCAGCCTGGTGGTGCCTGAGCACATCGAATCCGGCGAGCAACTCAGGCTCCACCTGGAGAAGTTCTTCGCTGAGGCAAAGAAAGTAACGGGCGATTACGAGACTGTGTTTGGGGAAGACCACCGGGCCATAGGCAACCGGATTCCCTTTTATTCCGACAGGGCGGTGGCGCATTGGCGGGAGCTTATCAACCAGATAAACAAATTCGATTTTTCCAAGCTGGAT
>JACQVJ010000220.1 GCA_016209805.1 Ignavibacteriota bacterium | reverse complement strand
GCCAACCTCATCGAGGAGAATCAAACTGCGCTTGGTCGCCGTGTTCACAATGTGGGCTGCCTCATGCATTTCAACGAGGAACGTACTCTCTCCCGACGCGATGTTATCGCTTGCACCGACGCGGGTGAAGATCTTATCGACGATACCAATGACCGCCTTCTTTGCCGGAACAAAGCTCCCAATCTGCGCAAGCAACACAATCAGCCCCACCTGCCGCAGGTAGCTCGATTTGCCGCTCATGTTCGGACCGGTGACGATCAGAATCTGCTGTGAGTCCGTATCGACAATAACGTCGTTCGGGATGTACTTCTCTCCCGGAGGAAGCAGCCGCTCGATAACCGGATGACGTCCATCGGTAATGTCGAGCGTTGTCGTGTCATTGACTTCGGGGCATACATAGTTGTACTCGACTGCTGCTGTTGCAAGGGCAACAGAGCAATCGAGAGCCGCGATAAGACGTGCGTTTGTCTGAATGGCTTCAGCATGTCGGGCAACTTGCATGCGCACATCGTTGAAGAGCTGCGTCTCGAGGGCGAGCATTCTCTCTTCGGCACGGAGGATCTTTTCTTCATACTCCTTTAGTTCGGGCGTAATGAACCGCTCGGCGTTCGTCAGCGTTTGCTTCCGAATGTAGTCCGCAGGGATCTTCTCCTTGTGTGTGTGCGTGACCTCAATGTAATAGCCGAAGACATTGTTGAACCCGACTTTCAGCGATGGAATGCCGGTGCGGTCGCGCTCTTTCTTTTGCATTTCGACAATCCAGGTCTTTCCACTGAACGCCAGCGCTCTCAGCTCATCAAGCTCAGCGTTGAAGCCCTTCCTGATCACACCTCCATCTGCGAGGGCAAGGGGAGGCTCGGCCTCTATTGCCGACTCGACGAGCGCGACAACATCCGGCAGCGGTTGAAGTCCATCTCTGATGGACGCAAGCGCCAGCGCCTTCACATCGGCAACCGATGACTTGAGCGAGGATACTTCACGGAGAATAAACTTGAGGGCGATCAGATCCCGCGGCGTTGCTCGCGCCGTACAGATTTTTGTATTCAGGCGCTCAAGGTCGCCGATGCGCGCCAGCGTCGCAGACGTCTGACGTCTGATCTCTGACCTCTTCACAAGTTCCTCGACCGCATCCAATCGCTCCCGGATAGGCTCAACGCGATTCAACGGCTGGTTGACCCATCGCTTGAGCATCCGTCCCCCCATGGGAGTCTGAGTCTTGTCGAGCACGCTGAAGAGTGTCCCTTCGTTGGAGCCGGCAATCGATGAAGTGATTTCGAGATTTCGTTTCGTGGAGGGATCAAGAAGGATGTAGTCACCGATATCGTGGCGCGTCAATTTCTTGAGGTGCAGGAGATTGGCCTTCTGCGTCTCCTGGAGATAGTTCATCGCGGCTCCTGCCGCCACGATGCCTTGTTTCATTTCCTCAACACCAAACCCCTTTAACGATTGTGTGTTAAAGTGGCCGATCAAGATCTCGTAGGCATAATCGAAATTGAAAATCCAATCCTCAACTTTGGTGTAGACTCCGCTGTACGTATCCTTCAGGACTTGTTGTACTGCGGTCAGATCTCGTTTCTGAACGAGGATCTCCGCCGGGCCGAGGTTGCCGATTTGTTCCGCAAGCTTGTTGAAAGGAAACTCACTCACTCCAAACTCAGCCGTCGACACGTCAACGAATGCAAGCCCAATACTATCACCGCTTGTTGCGAGAGGAGAGGGAAGGGAGATTGCAGCGAGGTAGTTGTTCTGTTTCTGCTCAAGCACTTTGTCCGAGTAGGCCACGCCCGGAGTGACCACTTCAATCACGTCGCGCTTGACTATGCCCTTGGCGAACTTAGGATCCTCAAGCTGCTCGCACACGGCAACACGGTAGCCTGCCTTCAACAGTTTTGGTAGATATGATTCGAGTGCATGGTGCGGAAAGCCTGCAAGTGGAATCTCGCCTGCCGCACCGTTCCCACGCTTGGTCAGCGTAATGCCGAGCACCCTTGAGGTAATCTTCGCATCCTCTTCGAACGTCTCGAAAAAGTCACCCATGCGGAAGAGAAGTACCGTGTCCGGGTACCTCGCTTTCACCTGCATATATTGTTTCATCAGGGGGGTGGACATGCTCGGATGTCGCAATGATATGAACGGCGGAAGTAGACCCATGATGAATTAACTCAAAAACTCTCCGAAAATCAATGTAACAAACATCGATTGACAGCGTCTCGTCGTTCACCGCCTGTTCTGCTCGTGCATATCGTCCGGCTTGTTGCTGCTGTTGTTGACCCATGGCTTTTCTACCGCCGAACCCTCTCTCGCATTTGGTTGTTGATTATTTCAAGACCTTTCGTCTGTTCTTTGAGATGTAATAATGTTAGCTTTAGATCAGCTTCCTGATATCGGCGATTCGATCCTCGCACAGATTGGGAATACGCCGCTGGTGAGAATCAGAAACGTTGCGCTCAAACATGTCGCACCGCATGTCGGTCTGTTCGCGAAGGCCGAATGGTACAATCCGGGCGGATCTGTGAAGGACCGGGCAGCGTTGAACATGATTCTGGAAGGCGTCCGCAACGGCAAGTTGACGAGCGACAAAACCATCATTGATGCGAGCAGCGGGAACACCGGCATCGCGTACGCGATGATCGGCGCGCTGTTGGGCTATCGTGTGCAGGTTGCTGTGCCGGCAAATGCAAATCCCGAGCGCAAACGCATCCTGCGTGCGTATGGAGCTGACCTAATCTACACCGATCCCTTAGAAGGAACCGATGGTGCGCAAGAGGTAGTGAAAGACCTCGTCAGCAAACATCCGGACAGATTCTTCTACGCCGACCAGTACAACAATCCGGCGAACTGGCAGGCCCACTACAAGACCACGGCGATGGAGATTTCCCGGCAGACGAACGAGCGTATCACGCATTTCGTTGCCGGTCTTGGAACAACGGGAACGTTCGTCGGCACGTCGCGGAGG
>JACQVJ010000225.1 GCA_016209805.1 Ignavibacteriota bacterium | reverse complement strand
TGCGTCGCCACGCAAGCCGCCTGGTCGAAATTCTTGAGCAACGAATTGCAGAGAAGGATACGAAAAACTTATGCGAGTATTGATTCTCGGCGTAACAGGCATGCTGGGCAATGCCGTGTTCAAGGTATTTACTAAGGATTCTCGACACGAAGTGTGGGGAACTCTGCGTAATGAGCGTGGGCGACGTTTCTTTGCTGAGGCAGATCACGCACGTTTGATCAGTGGGATCGACGTTTTGGACCAGGATGCCTTGGTTGCACTCATGAATGACGTCCGCTCTGAGGTTGTCATCAATTGTGCCGGGCTGATCAAACAACTAGCCATCGCTAGTGACCCATTGATCGCTTTGCCGATCAATGCCATGTTTCCTCACCGGTTAGCAGGCCTTTGCGGTCTTCTAGGCTCGCGCTTGATACAACTTAGTTCGGACTGCGTCTATTCTGGTCGTAAAGGGGGCTATCAAGAAGTTGACCCTTCAGATGCCGAAGATCTTTATGGAAAATCAAAGTTCATTGGCGAATTACATGACTATTCTCATGCGATTACTTTGCGTACATCCGGTATTGGGCATGAGTTGAATTCGAACCATGGTCTGCTGGAGTGGTTTTTGTCTCAACGGGAGCAGGTTAAAGGCTATGCAAAAGCGATCTACTCTGGCCTGCCGTCGGTTGAAGTGGCGCGTGTAATAAAGGATTTCGTCCTACCACATCCAGAACTGAGCGGACTCTACCATGTATCGGCGAAACCTATTGCAAAATTGGATTTGCTGAAAATGGTTGCCAATGTCTATGGCAAAGACATTAAGATCATTCCGGATGATGACCTGGTAATTGATCGTTCGTTAATATCTGAACGATTTACTCAGGCAACAGGTTACGTTGCCCCTGAATGGCCGGAGCTGATTGCATTGATGCACAGCTATCGATAACCAAGAGTTAGGAACCGTTTTCATGTTTGACAACAAAGTATTGATGATCACCGGCGGTACTGGCTCCTTCGGCAATACTGTGCTTAAACGGTTTCTTGAAACTCGCGTCAAGGAAATTCGTATATTTAGCCGGGATGAGAAAAAGCAGGAGGACATGCGTATCGCATTGGCCAACGACAAGGTCAAATTTCACATCGGGGATGTGCGTAATTACGATAGCTTGGCTCAATCCTTGGTCGGGGTTGATTATATCTTTCATGCCGCTGCGCTCAAGCAGGTACCGTCCTGCGAGTTTTACCCCATGGAGGCGGTGCGAACGAATGTATTGGGCACAGAGAATGTGTTGAATGCGGCTATTGCCGGCAACATCAAGCGGGTGGTAGTCCTGAGTACGGATAAGGCGGTATACCCGATCAATGCCATGGGTATTTCCAAGGCTATGGCTGAGAGGTTATTGGTGGCTAAGTCCCGGATGATCCCAAAGCAGGGGACAGTCGTCTGTGCGACGCGCTACGGGAATGTTATGGCGTCACGTGGTTCAGTTATTCCTCTTTTTGTCGAGCAACTGAAATCTGGAGAGCCATTGACCGTAACTGATCCCAATATGACGCGTTTTCTGATGTCGCTCGAGGATTCGGTGGACCTGGTGTTACATGCGTTCGAGCACGGTCGTCAGGGCGATATTTTTGTCCAGAAAGCGCCTGCTTCTACTATTGGTGATCTCGCAAAGGCACTCAACGAACTGTTCAACCGTGACAATCAGGTCAAGGTCATAGGTACACGGCATGGCGAAAAGCTTCACGAGACACTGGTGTCGCGCGAGGAAATGGCGAGGGTAGAGGATAGGGGGCGTTACTACCGCGTTTCCGCTGACGATCGTGACCTGAACTACAAGAAGTATTTTGTTGAGGGTGAGCAAAAAATTTCGGAACTGGATGACTACACTTCGCACAATACTCGCCGACTGAATGTTCCGGAAATCAAGAAGTTATTGTTGAAGCTCGAATACATAAGGGATGAACTCAATGCGTAAGGTAATGACCCTGGTTGGTACTCGGCCGGAATTGATCAAGATGAGTCGGGTGATAGCCGAACTGGATCGTCAGGTGAAGCATGTATTGGTGCATTCCGGGCAAAACTACGATTTTGAGCTCAACCAGGTCTTTTTTGACGATCTGGAAATCCGCAAACCGGATTACTTTTTGGGCGCTGCAGGTGAAACAGCGGCCAAGACCATTGCTGAGGTGATTGCCAAGGCGGACGACGTGTTTGCGCTCGAACAACCCGATGCACTTCTGTTGTATGGGGATACCAACACGTGCCTGGCCGTAATTGCGGCTAAACGGCACAAGATTCCGGTGTTCCACATGGAAGCCGGGAACCGATGTTTCGATCAACGAGTTCCCGAGGAGTTGAACCGAAAGGTTCTGGATCACCTCAGTGACATTAATCTGGTGCTTACCGAGCATGCTCGACGATATCTGATTGCCGAAGGGATACGTCCAGAAACGATCATCAAAACCGGTTCGCATATGGAGGAGGTACTGAACTACTATATGCCCAATATCCAAGCGTCTGATGTGTTGGCACGAACAGGGCTCGAGTCGGGAAAATTCTTTATTGTCAGCGCGCATCGGGAAGAAAACGTCGATACGCCTGAAAACCTGCATGACTTGCTGGAGACGCTTCGTGCAGTGGCAGACGCGTACCAGTATCCGATTATTGTTTCTACCCATCCGCGGACTCGCAAACGCCTGGGGG
>JACQVJ010000215.1 GCA_016209805.1 Ignavibacteriota bacterium | reverse complement strand
GCTCTAACCAACTGAGCTATCCCGCCGTAATGGTCCTGATTGAGGTTCTCTGAGGGGAGTTTCTAACGGAAAACATTCAAAAACTCCATCAATCTAAAAAAAATATAAGACTAATCGCCTTAAAGAGCAAGGAGATTTCAAGGACGTTCGGTCGGGTTTGCGTTGCAATTTCTTCATCAATTGGATATATTCATCGCGAATCTCCCCATCGTGTGAAAGCTTGCGTGAACACCAGGGACTCATTGATACTTCAGAATGCCCGGTTCTACGAGGCATTCGAGAATGCCGACTTGGATGCCCTTGATTCGATCTGGCTCCACAGCCAACGAGTGCGATGCATTCATCCCGGCTGGGATATCATTGTAGGATGGGAGGCCGTACGAGAGAGCTGGGAACGGGTCTTTGCGAGCAACGCAGCGATGAAGTTCTCCCTTCGCAACGTCGCTGCGGAAATCCACGGCAAGCTCGGGGTCGTTGTCCTCATTGAAGAAATAGTCTGGCGATCCGGTTCATCCGTCGAGTCGGGCTCTGTACTTGCAACCAACCTGTTTGAGCACGATGGGAAGACATGGAGAATGATCCACCACCACGGCTCGCCGCTGATTGGAGAAAAAGACAGTGCAGAGGGTGGAAGCTTCAGATACAATTAGTACTCGCATCTCTTCAGTGATGCCACACTCTCACGCTGTTGAGAACGCATTCCGGCACTGCGAGGATATTGCAAGACGTCACTACGAAAACTTCCCCGTTGCGTCGCTCCTCCTGCCCAAAAGTCTTCGGCCGTGTGTGTACAGTATTTACGCCTTTGCACGCGAAGCCGACGACCTGGCCGACGAAGGCGTCCTGTATCCTGACGAGCGACTCCGCGCACTGGATGAGTGGGAGTTGCTCCTCGACGACTGCTACACGGGCCGCGCCACCCATCCCGTTTTTGTTGCGCTTGCGGAGACGGTGGCCCGCCACGGCATCCCCAAGAAGCCGCTTTCCGATTTGTTAACGGCATTCCGGATGGACGTTATGCAAAAACGTTTCGAAACGTTCGCTGATCTCCTCTATTATTGTGTGCACTCGGCGAACCCTGTCGGTCGCCTCGTCCTTTACATCTTTCATAGCGCAACGGATCGGACCATGACACTTTCCGACAATATTTGCACCGGGCTTCAACTGGCGAACTTCTGGCAGGATATTGCCATCGACTGGGCAAAAGGGCGATTGTACGTTCCGCTTGAAGATTTAGATCGTTTTGGGTATACTGAAAACGACCTCGCGCAGCGTACAGTTGACGATCGGTTTTGCAATCTCCTTCAATTTGAAGTGGATCGCACGAGGGAATTCTTTCATGCCGGAAAGCCTCTTCTTGGCGAATCAATCCCAAGCCTCCAGCTTGAGCTAAGGCTCACTTGGCTTGGGGGCATGACCATCTTAAGGAAAATCCAGGAGTCCGGCTACAATGTGTTCGACAAGCGTCCGATCATTTCGAAAACCGACAAGCTTGCAATCTTGATGAAGGCACTGTTGAGAAAAACAGCATGAGCACCACAGCTGAAGAAATAACCAAACTCAGCAACACGAGTTTCTATTATTCGTTTTCGCTGCTGCCAAAACACAAGCGTGAAGCAATCCACGCGGTCTATGCGTTTTGCCGGTACACGGACGACATTGTCGATGAAGACGCAGATGAACGGCGTAAGGTCCTCCGGCTCCGCACATGGCGGATGGAATTGCGACGCGCATTGCAGGGCCAGTCGGCATATCCGCTTCTGAACCAGCTCAACAGCACCGCTCGGAGGTTCAACATTCCCGTCGATCATTTCTACGAGCTGATACGCGGCGTTGAGATGGACCTTACCAAGACACGCTACCGAACGTTTGAAGAACTGAAGGAGTACTGTTATCTCGTTGCTTCGTCTGTGGGACTGATGTGCAGGCAGATTTTCGGGTTTAAGAATGAATCCACGCGCGACTACGCCATCAATCTCGGGATCGCCCTGCAACTCACGAACATTATTCGCGATGTGAAGGACGACGCAAAGAAGGGGCGGATCTACATCCCGCTTGAGGACATGCAACGATTCGGGTACACCGAGGACGACATGCTGAATCTGCGGTACTCTCCCGAGTTCATCAATCTGATGCGCTTTCAATGCGACCGCGCCAAGGAGTATTTTGATATGGCGCGCAATGCGCTCAAAGACGAGGACAAGTATTACTTCTTTGCCGCCCGCATTATGTGGTCGATTTACGCGCACATCCTCCGTCGGATCGAGCGATCAAACTACAACGTCTTCCAACGACGCATTTCGATTTCCAAATTCCTCAAGGTTCTCATCGCATTCCGGTACTGGCTCAGCCACCGCCTCAAGTACACACGACCCGTCTTCACATGGGCAGTCCATCGCCCAGCCCGGTAGGGAGTAAGAAGCACGTTGTTATTGTTGGTGGTGGAATAAGCGGTCTGGCCGCCGCAGTTGAGTTGACGTCTCACCGAATTCCAGTTACGCTCCTTGAGCAAAAACCTCTCCTCGGGGGAAGAGCCTACTCTTTCAAGGATGCAACTACCGGCGACATTATTGATAACGGTCAGCACGTCCTGATCGCCGGCTACGAGCGCACGATGCGTTTCCTCGACACAATTGGCGCACGAGATCAGGTGAGCGTTCAACCTCGTCCCTCATTCCTCTTTCATCATCCTGAGAAAGGTTTTCGGAAGCTCCAGCTTCCGAGGCTCCCTGCGCCGCTCCATCTCTTTGCAGGCGTGTTAGCCACCGATTTGTTTTCGATTTCAGATCGTATGAGATTGTTCCGCGCTGGATGGTCGCTTTTGAGCTGGAAGGGCATCGACGTTCTTCAAAACAAGACTATTCAGGAATGGCTCGATTCCACCGGGCAATCGGAGGAGACAAAGCGGTCGTTCTGGGAACCACTGGCAGTGTCGATCATGAACGAGCATGTCGAGAAAGCCGCCGCTGGTCCTTTTCTCAATTCCCTCCGGCATGCTTTCCTTGGGAGTTGGAGGAATGCATCTCTCGCATTGCCGCGCACCGGGTTAAGCCATGTCTATGTCGATGGTGCACAGAGCTTTATTACCCTGCATGGGGGGAGAATCTATACGGGTGCAGATGTGGTTGAAGTGATATATGAGAATGACCTCGTCACAGGCGTGAAGCTCCGGGATAATCTTGTCGTTGATTGCAGCGTAGTGGTGCTTGCTGTTCCGTACTACAGGCTCGCAACCATGTTTTCCGAAGAGTTGGCTGCGCGATTGTCGTTCTCTTCCTTTCTGTCCATTGAGTCGTCCCCCATTGTTTCCATCCACCTTTGGTTTGTCAACGATTTCATGAATGAAGAAATGGTCGGTCTCATAGGGCGGCGGGTTCAGTGGTTATTCAATCGCCGCCGAATCTGCAATGAGCACGGAAGTGGAGGACACCTTTCCGCGGTGATTAGTGCGGCACATGACTTCGTCTCCTGCACAAACGAAAAACTTGTGCAGATTGCCATGGAAGATCTCCGTAGCGTCTACAGCTCGATCCCTGCCGAACCTATCCATGCCGTCGTGATTCGGGAGAAGCGGGCGACATTTTCATCCACACCAAAAGCTGAGCGGCGTCGAGCATCTCAACAAACAGATGTGCCGAATCTCTTCCTCGCCGGAGATTGGACAGACACAGGTTTTCCGGCCACTATTGAAGGTGCTGTACTGAGTGCGGAGCGATGCGCGAAACTAACCATTGAGTGGCTCCATTCGCCCTGAAACTCATGCAGCCCTCGGATATTGCACCACAACAATCGTTGTCCGGGCGGCCATAAATACATAACAAAGAGCGCAATTGCTTTTCTATAGGGATTTGGAGATATTTGAGGCAGACTTTTTTGGGGGATCTATACAGTTGATGCTGAAAGATAAGCTTATTCTATTGGTTGACGATGAACCGTCCATGTTGAAGGCCACGAAAGTAGGTCTGACCGAGCGTGGCTTCAACGTTCAGGCGGCCGAGGGAGCGGAAGCGGCCATGCAGGCGCTTCAATTGACGAGGCCGAGCATCATAGTGTCCGATCTGGTCATGCCCGGAACAAACGGATTTGAGTTGTTCGAAGAGGTGAAGAAAGAAGCCAGGTACCGCTCAATCCCTTTCGTGTTCCTAACGGCAGTCGATGATTATTACGCAAAGAAGTTTGGCAAGGAGATGGGCGGGGCCGCGTATCTGACAAAACCGGTCGATCTCGATGAGCTTGAGCAGTTGCTTAGAGAGAAACTCGGCGAATGACGAAATCAAGTTTCCCTGATTATCCCCGTGTACTCCACGGGCTGCTTTACTATGAAACAATCTCCCCAGCGAATACAGTTTCTTGATATCATGCGTGGCTTTGCCGTCATCGTTATGGTGATGGGCCACAGTATCGATTCCGTCCTGAGCGTTGAAGTCCGTTCCTCAGATTTCTTCCGCATGTACGACACGATGCGCGGATTCACGGCGCCGATTTTCCTCTTTGTGTCGGGATTCGCGTACATCGTTGCGACGGAGAAGCGATGGGATCAGCTTCGCTCGTTTGGCAAGCCGCTCGTCAAGCGTCTGCTCAGGATTCTTCTGCTGTTCGTGATTGGTTATGCACTGCATTTCCCATTCCTGTCGTTCAGCAAGCTGGCAACCGGCACGACCGTGGAAGAATACCAGCAATTTCTGCAGGCCGACGTATTGCATTGTGTCGGTGCAAGCCTGTTGCTCTTGCACATTCCCCTTGTATTTGCGCGCACCCCTCGTGCATTTGCACTCTCCGTTCTTGGGATGACCGTCGGCGTGGCAACCGCAGCACCGTTGATGTGGCAGGTGGATTATTCTTCCACTCTTGGTCCCGTCATTGCGCCCTATCTCAATCAAAAAGCACTGTCGATCTTTCCGATATTTCCCTACTCGGCCTATCTTTTTTCCGGTGTGGTTGTGGGACACTTTTCTCTTGCTGCCGGAGCCGTCGAGAAACAGAAGTCGTACGCGAGAACCCTCGTTGCAGGCGCCGCGATGTTGATCGCTTGTGGTCTGCTGTTCGAGTTCTCACCGTGGACTCTCTATCCGCCACACGATTTTTGGAAAGCGAGTCCGAACTTCTTTCTTATTCGGATCGGTGTGGTGATGTTTGTGACCGTCGGGTTTCTTTATCTCAGGAACCTGCCACCCCGTGTTGCGACACAGCTCATCACTCTGGGGAAGGCCTCACTGCTCGTCTACACCGCGCACCTGATTGTCGTGTATGGCTCTGCGGTGAACAAAGGTCTGGCCCAGGTCCTTGGGAAAACTCTTGGCTACCACGAGGCGATTGTCGCCGGGCTTTGTGTTTTGTGCATTATGTTCGCCCTCGTCCACTTTTGGAACTACCTGCGCACACATCATCAACTTCCGACCAAGGTCGTTCAGTTCGGCCTCACGAGCACGATTCTGTATTTCTTTTTTACCCAACCGTATTAGCACTGACATTCACCGGCGATGGCCGTGAGTACGAACCCCGCGTCACAGTCCTCCCGATCACGACGCGTTGAGTTTATCGATCTACTGCGCGGCTGGGCGGTGATTGTCATGATCGAAACGCATGTATCGAACGCGACACTCACAGAACCGATCACATCGAGCTGGCTGTTCCAATATATAAAGTTTCTGAATGGACTCGTTGCACCGTCGTTCTTGTTTGCTTCCGGTCTCGCATATGCGATTACCACCCGCAGGAAGCTAAACGATTATCTCTCCTTCGGCCCACTTCTCACCAAACAGTTCGGCAGACTTTTCTTTGTCCTTATCATAGGATATGTTCTTCATCTGCCGAAGTTTAACTTCAATCAATTGCTGCATGAGACTACGTCGCAGGAGTGGCTTGTCTTCTATCAGGCGGACGTGTTGCATTGCATCGCGGTAAGTTTGCTCTTCATGCAGGCGGTGCTTCTTGTGTTGAAAAGTGAGAGGAGGCTGTATCTGACGCTGACGGTGATTGCGGTGGGTGTTCTGTTCGTCACGCCGCTGATGTGGGGGCCGGACGTTGGCGCAGTTTTCCCTGCGCCGATTGCTGCATATGTCAACGGGTTAGATCATTCGCTGTTTCCGATATTTCCGTGGTCGGCGTTTCTGTTCGCGGGAGCGATCGTGGGCTATTACTATTTGCACGCGAAGGAATCCGTTGGACCGGGAGCCGGCAATGAAGAGCGTTTCATGAAGTCGCTCTCATGGTTTGCGCTCTCCATTATTATTGTTGCTCCAATCATCGAGCCGTTTGCTGCGAGGACGTATCCTACATATGACTACTGGCGATTCAGTCCGAGCTTTGTTCTCCTGAGGCTTGGAATTGTCCTGTTGCTGTGTGTGGGGATGTTTTTTTATGAGAAGAGAAGAGGCGTCTCGCCACGGTCGGTTGTCACACTCATCGGACGGGAATCACTCATCGTGTACGTTGTCCATCTCTTGTTGATTTACGGAGACTTCGGGACATTCAATTTCACAGAGTATGTGAACAAGAGCTTCGGCTACGTCGAGGCGGTTGTCACGACGCTTGTATTGTTCGGACTCATGTACGCGCTCGCATTGGTCTGGAGCAGGATCAAGCGGGGCTCGCCGCGGTTGAAAAGAGTCCTGAACTTCGCAACGCTCGCCATTGTCCTCGGCGTGTTTTTCTTTGGGCCCGGAGAGTAGCATATGTGGGTGGCGACAAAACTCGCTCCTTACCTACCTCAAAATTGACTCTTGTTCTGTGAACACCTACCTTCATCTACACCCTTCCATCCAGACAACGAATCATGATACCGTCCGCTCTCGAAACTGTTCGCGGTCTCGTCAAGGATTTCAAGGCGCAGGAATCTGCATACCTGAGCCCGGCCTATCAGGAATCGCAAGTCCGACAGGACTACATTGACAAATTCCTTACGGCGCTCGGCTGGGATGTAACCCACGAGATTCAGAAGAATCCTTATGAGCAGGAGGTGAGGATTGAGAACAAAGTCCGAACCTCCGGCTCTCAACGCAGGGCGGACTACGCGTTCTTTGTTGCCCCGAATTTCCGGGACGTGAAGTTCTTCGTCGAAGCAAAGAAACCCTCCCGTAACCTTGCCAACCTCGACGACTACTATCAGACGATCCGGTACGGATGGAACTCAAACACTCCCATCGCGGTGCTCACGGACTTCGAAGAGTTTCATATCCTCGATTGCCGATACAGGCCTGACAAGGAAACGGCGCTCGAACGAAAGATAGAAGTCCTTCGCTACTCGGATTATGCAAAGGAAGAAACTTTTGCTCGAATCTTCTATCTGTTCGGACGAGAAGCAGTCGCAAACGGCTCGTTGGAAAAACGAGCCGCCGACCTGCCGAAACCTCGCGGCAAAGCCGTGCAAAAGAGATTGTTCAAAGGAGGCTACCAACAGGTTGACGAAGCATTCCTTGTTGCGCTCGACGGCTACCGCGACACGCTGGCGCGCACGTTTAAGGCAAACAATCCTGCCCTCACAGGCGAAGAACTGACCGAAGCCGTGCAGCGTACGCTCGACCGACTCGTCTTCATCCGCTTTCTTGAGGACAAGCAGATTGAAGACCCGACGATTATCGACTTCCGCTCGAAACCTTCAGCATGGAAGGCGTTCGTTGCATACTGCAAATCCCTGGAGCCGAAATATAACGGACTCATCTTCAAGCCGCACCGCATTATCGTCGGGGATGAGTTTGTTGCGCCCGACGATGAAAAGTTTGGGGAGATTTGCGCGCAGCTTTCCGACCGAGGCTCGCCCTATGACTTCGACAAGATTCCGATCTCCATTCTCGGCAGCATTTACGAGCGCTTCCTCGGCAAAGTGGTAAGCGCAACTGAAAAGCGCGTCAAAGTCGTCGAGAAGCCGGAAGTTCGCAAGGCCGGCGGCGTCTACTACACGCCGGAGTATATCGTCCGCTACATCGTCAAGGAAACGGTCGGCAAGATGATTGAAGGCAAATCCCTCGACCAGATTGCGAAGATGGCGTTTGCCGATATTGCCTGCGGCTCCGGCTCATTCCTGCTGGAAGTGTACGACACGCTCCTTGAGTATCACCGCAAATGGTACAACGAGAATCCGCAGAGAGCAAAGAAG
>JACQVJ010000214.1 GCA_016209805.1 Ignavibacteriota bacterium | reverse complement strand
ATGTAGAGAAGCGATTGACCCTTGTTGTACGCAAAGACTGTTGCGAGTGCCTCGGCCACAACGTAGGCAATGACAAACATATCGATCTTCGTTCGAGGAAGAGAAAACTCTCTCCTGTAGATCATTTTTCCCACCCAGACCGTCAGTGCACTGAAGTACCCGATCTGCGTCAACGCAATGGAAAACGAAGAACAAAGGAGGAAGACCATCAGAAGAAGAAATATCGCAATATCAACACCAGAAATCCGCTCATCGACCGATACAACCTTGGTCGCAACGCCTCCTGACGAAGATGCATTCAAAGTGCCTTGGTTTTCAGACATGGATTGTATTTGGTCGTGAAGAATCAACCCGGGGCGCGATCAACATCTATCGCCCGGAACTATCGGTAACGTGAAACCAACGCTGAAGACGCTTGGTCAAAGGCTGGAGAAAAATCACCACGTGACGCCACCAATCAGGAGGTTGCTGTCCAATCTTTGGATCGAAGGTCCATTCCGAGGCTGCCACGCGTTGCCGCATCACTGCAGGATGGCTCCCAGTGAATCGTTTGAGATTGCCGAGATCCCGATACGTTCCATCGACCCCGGGGATTCGACGCTGCACCTCGTCATCACTGTGATACAATGTGTTAAAGCTGACGTCTTTCATGTGCATAACGGCCGGAGGCCGTACCCAGCCGTAGTGATAAATCTCGGCATCAATCCGCTCGACTCTGATCTTCGAACCATCTGCGTGTCTGAAGTCCATGCCATCTCCCCAGGAGATGATATCGGGACGACGCCTGACCACGCGACACTCTTTCACGTACCAGTTCCGATAATTATCCTGGTAGTACTCGTAGCTTCCGTAGAAATGTTTATACCCGAACTGCAATCCCTCGACACGGTCGTCAAGGAAATACTTCTCCATCGCCGAGCGGACGACGGGATGATATCGCTCATGAAGAACTTCATCGGCCTGGATGTAGAAACACCAGTCACCTATACATCGCTTGAGGGCTTCGTTCGTTTCCACTGAAATCAACTCCCCTCCGTTTCTCAGACTGAGATCCCATTCCCGTTCTATGATTTTCAGCTTCGGCGACGCAACCGCCCGGACCAGTTGAAGGGTATCGTCTTCGGACTTCCCCACATTGAGTATGAACTCATCGCAGAGGTCGAGTATCGACGAGACTGCTTCAACAACAGGATACCCCAACTTGAGAGCGTTGCGAATGATCGAGAAGCCGCTTACCTTCATCGTCAGACCTGGAACTGGAGTTCATAGAGACGCTTGTACGTTCCATTCCAGTTTGCCAGAAGGTCCACATGCTTTCCCTCTTCCACGATCTCTCCGTTATCGACAACGAGAATGCGATCAGAGTGCTGCACTGTGGAAAGTCGATGGGCTATCACAATGGATGTCCTGCCGGCGAGGACTCGCTCAACGGCTTCCTGAACGAGAAGCTCTGATTCCGTGTCAAGCGCGGAGGTTGCTTCATCGAAGATAAGGATCGGAGGATTCTTGAGGATTGCGCGGGCAAGGGAGATTCGCTGTCGTTGTCCTCCTGACAACTTCACGCCTCGATCGCCGATTTTTGTGTCATACCCCTCCGGCAGCTCGAGGATGAACGTGTGTGCATTCGCGATCTTTGCAGCTTCGACAATCCGCTCCATAGGCATGTCCGTTCTCCCATACGCCACGTTATTCCTGACACTATCATTGAAGAGGATCGTTTCCTGAGAGACAATCCCCATCAGGCCGCGCAACGAATCGAGGGTCACGTCCCGTATGTCAACACCATCAATGGTAATCCGGCCTTCAATCGGATCATAGAATCTTGGCAACAGATCGACCAATGTGGATTTCCCCGATCCACTCGGCCCAACAATCGCTACTCTCTCCCCCGCTGTTATCTCAAACGACACGTTCTTCAACACAAGCGATCCCGTCTCATACTTGAACGAGATGTCTTCATACCTGATAACGGTGCTGAATCCGGCAATCCGTTCCGCAGAAGGTTTCTCAGTCACCTTTGGTTTGGTATCAAGAAGCCTGAAGACCCGCTCGCCTGCACCAATTCCTTCCTGGATACTGTTGAACACCTGCCCGAACAGCTTGAGTGGCTGCATCATCTGCGTGATGAGGGCGATGTATACAAGTAGTCCGCCCGGCGTCATTGTCCCCGTGCCGGCGATGACGTTTTTCCCCATGAACCAGAGGATTGCAGCAACTGCAGCCACTCCGAACATCTCAGAAATCGGAGTTGCAAGGATCCTTCGTTGCTGGATTTTTTTCATAATCTGCGCGAGCCTCGACGACTCAGAGTCAAAGCGAGAGACCTCGAAGACCTCCATACTGAACGCTTTGACGATTCTGACGTTGGCGAGCGATTCATCAAGGATCGAGATCATGTCTGCCATTTTCTCCTGGGATTCAATCGACTTTTTCTTCAGTCGATCGGCGACCCTGCTGATCGCAAAACCTGAAATCGGCAACAAGAGGGAGACAAACAGGGTGAGTTGCCAGTCGAACAGAAACAGCAACACGGCGTACAGGATGATTTGCGGCGGATCTCGAAACGCGCTGTTCACAACTGCCATTGCAGAATCATTAATGATT
>JACQVJ010000034.1 GCA_016209805.1 Ignavibacteriota bacterium | reverse complement strand
TTCACGACCAGCAGCCCTCGCGTTTTCCGCCTTTAGGCCGAGTTGACCTTGATTTTGTCCCCCCCAGAGCCTAACTTCTTTCCGCCTTGAAGATTCACAACCCATCATTCCGAAAACACATTGAAATCCTCCTGATGATCAGAATGAAATCTCTCACATGTGCCGTCGCAGTGGGGCTGATAGCTTGTTCCTCGTATGCTCAAACTATCACCTCTCCAAATAAATCACTCACGCTCTCGTTCTCACTTTCAGTCAAAGGTGAGCCGGTGTATCAGCTATCCCTCGGAAAGAAAAGCGTGATCCTTCCAAGCAAATTAGGTGTTGAATTGCGAGAGGAGCCTTCGTTCTTGAGTGGATTCACAGTCGCGAGAGTGGAGACTTTTCTTGTGGATGAAACGTGGGAGCCGGTGTGGGGCGAGGTGAAGACCATCCGGAACAACTATCGGGAACTGAAGGTGACGCTTCAGCAACCTGAAGTGGGCAACCGGGCTCTCGGCATCACCTTCCGTTTGTTTAACGACGGGCTGGGGTTCCGCTACGAGTTTGCCGCGCAAGACAATCTGAAGTACTTCATCGTCGCGGGAGAAAAGACGGAGTTTCGGCTTGCCGGTGACCACTTGGCATTCTGGATACCGGGGGACTTTGACACGAACGAATATGCATACTCTCACACGAAGCTCAGCGAGGTGGACGCGCGGATTGGACGACGGGTTGGTGAGATTTTCTCGAAGTCAGTGATCGGTGAGAATGCCGTCCAGACTCCGCTGATGATGAAATCCGCAGACGGTCTGTACATCAACATCTTCGAGGCTGCGCTGGTGAACTATCCCGCGATGCATCTCGAGATTGACAAGCAAACATTCACACTTACTCCCGTCCTTGCGCCGGATGCTGCGGGAAACAGGGCATATCTCCAAGCCCCATGTACAACGCCGTGGCGTACAATCATGGTGAGCACCAAAGCGGCGGACATTCTCGCTTCGAAGATCATCCTGAACCTTAACGAGCCTTCGAAGATAACGGACGTCAGTTGGATCAAGCCGATGAAGTATATCGGAATATGGTGGGAACTGCACGTCGGAAAGTCGTCGTGGAATTACGCCGACGTCGACAACGTGAGACTCGGAACAACTGACTGGCAGAACCTGACACCCAACGGCCGTCACGGTGCAACAACCGCGCGGACAAAGTACTACATCGACTTCGCCGCGAGGCATGGATTCGATGCTGTTCTCGTCGAGGGGTGGAATGTTGGATGGGAGGATTGGTTCGGCAAATGGAAGGAAGAGGTTTTCGATTTCGTTACCCCCTACCCCGACTTTGACGTGGCAGGATTGCAAACGTACGCCGCTGAGCGTGGAGTGAAGCTGATCATGCACCACGAGACTTCGGCATCCGTCACCAACTACGAACGGAGGATGGATGATGCTTTTCGGTTCATGAACAGATATGGTTACGATGCGGTGAAGACCGGGTACGTCGGACGAATTATTCCGCGTGGAGAGTACCACGATGGCCAATGGACGGTGAATCACTATGTGCGCGTGGTAGAGAAAGCAGCCCGCTACAAGATCATGGTCAACGCGCATGAGCCTGTTCGACCAACGGGATTACACCGAACATATCCCAACTGGCTTGCGTGCGAGGCAGCGCGGGGAAATGAGTTCAACGCGTGGAGCTCAGGCAATCCTCCCGACCACGAGACCATTCTCCCCTTTACACGGCTCCTCGGTGGACCAATGGACTACACACCGGGAATCTTCCAGATCAAAATGAGCTACTACGACCCGAACCGTAAGGAGCAGGTACATACAACGCTCGCGAAGCAACTCGCACTCTACGTCACGATGTACAGTCCGCTGCAGATGGCAGCCGACCTGCCGGAGAATTACGAGCGGTTCATGGATGCGTTTCAGTTCATCAAGGACGTCGCCGTCGATTGGGACAACACAAGAATTCTGGAGGCGGAGCCGGGCGATTACATCACGATTGCCCGGAAAGCGAAGGGCAAAGAGGAGTGGTTTCTCGGGGCGATCACGGATGAGAACAAACGTACTGCAACGGCTGCGTTGGACTTCCTGGAGCCCAACCGCTCATACGCTGCAACGATCTATGCCGACGCTCCGAATGCACACTGGGAAAAGAATCCGATGGCGTACAGTATTGACAGCACGATTGTTACAAACGAAACTGTTCTTAAACTGAAACTTGCGGAGGGAGGAGGGGCAGCGGTGAGGATAAGATAGAGTCTGTAGAGTCTCTGGAGTCTGTAGAGTCTGTAGAGTCTGTAGAGTCTGTAGAGTCTGTAGAGTCTGTGGAGTCTGTAGAGTCTGTAGAGTTCATAGAGTCTGTGGAGTCTGTAGAGTCTCTGGAGCCTGTAGAGTCTGTAGAGTCTGTGAAGTCGACTCCATGGACTCTCTGGACTCTATGAACTCCATGGACTCCATAGACTCCATAGACTCCATAGACTCCATAGACTCCATAGACTCAATAGACTCTATAGACTCTCATCAATCACCCCACCGCCCACAACATCGTCCCCCTCATAGAACACAACCGACTGCCCCGGCGTAATGGCACGTCGCTTCTTGTCAAACGTAACACGCACGCGACCGTCATCAAGTGATTGGACTGTTGCCATCTCGCCGCCATCCTTGTAGCGGATCATTGCCCGGACACGTAACGGCTCGCTGCAGTCGGCGTACTTCTGCATGTTGATATTCCTCGCGATGAGTCCCGACTTGTAGAGCTGGCCATCAGGTCCAACTTCGATTCTGTTGTTCTTGTTATCGATGCTGGTAACGTACACGGGATCGGGACGAAACACACCAATCCCCTTCCGCTGACCGATCGTATAAAACGGAAATCCCCTGTGATGTCCAACCACTTCTCCGTTCATGACGATCTCGCCTCCCGCAACCTGTGACTCAAGCTTAGGCACACGCTCCTTCAGGAAGCGCTCATAATTGTTGTCGGGGATGAAGCAAATCTCATAACTCTCCGGCTTCGACATGTTGGGAAGCCCTAACTTCTCACCGAGCGCACGTGACTCAGCCTTCGTCATCTTTGCAAGCGGGAACAAAGTCCTGCTGAGCGAATCCTGCGTAAGTCCCCAGAGTGCGTACGACTGATCCTTCGACCGGTCGCGACCGCGGGAGACATAATACCTACCGGTAGCGGCCCGATTGATCTGCGCGTAGTGTCCCGTTGCAATGTAATCCGCGCCGAGCGAGTCGGCCTTCCTTATCAACTCCTGCCACTTGATCTTGCGGTTGCAGATCACGCATGGGTTCGGGGTGCGGCCTGCGAGATACTCATCCACAAAATTGTCGATGACCTCCATGCCGAACCGCTCACTGAAGTCGAGCACATAGTGAGGGAAGCCGAGCTTCGCTGCCACCGCACGCGCATCGTTGATGCCATCAAGTGAGCAACAGCTGCTCTCATTGCCGGCATTGCCGCCCACGTCCTCATACTTGTATGTCTTGATCGTAATTCCAATCAGGTCGTACCCCTGCCCTGCAAGGATTCCAGCCGCTACAGAGGAATCCACGCCTCCACTCATTGCAACGACGACTCTCGGTCTCTTGGTCATTGTACTCTCACACTCTCAAACTTCATGTCGTAAACATAATCAGACAAAAGCTAAGCAAAAACCGGAAGCGAAACAAACGAGACGGGATGAGCCTGCCGCGGCCTTCAGAATATACAGAGGCGAAGAGACCTCAATCTCTCCGCCTCCGACAAAACTGAAACGCCGCCATATGAACAACGCTACATTGTCGCGAGCATCTTTTCTGCTCTCATTCTAATGAGGGCATAGTTCAGATTGGGGAGATTGTATGTTCGAGCGGCCTTCTCACAGAAGTGGCGCGCGGTCGCGGTATCCCCATTTCCCATGTAGGCAAGAGAGAGACGATACAGATTATACATATCCTGCTGGTTGGCCTGCTGCAGGGCTACAATGGCATCATCGTACCGTTTCTCTTCAAGGGTGATTCTTCCCACCAACTCGTGAACGAGTCGAATCTGGTTGGCGTTCTTCGAGGCCATCGCAGCAGTGCGCACCTCTGCTGCTTCAGCGTTTGCGGTCTTCAGGTCTTTTTTTCTTAGCGCCAGCCCGGCCATATTGTAGTGATGGAAAAGCTTCACATTGTCTTTGAGCGATTGGGAAAGATTGGATTCTTCGGAGAGTTTCAATCCCCGTTCATAGAGCGTTTGGGCTTCGTCCAACTTTCCGCGTTCTTCCGCCAGTAGTCCCATCGAAGTCAGGTCACCCACTATGGCAGCCACGTCGTTGATCTTCTCCCCCAACTTGTATTGCCTGTCGAATTCATCCATCGCAAAGTCCATCTCTCCGCGATCAACATAGAGGATTGCAATTCCGAATAGTGCACCACGGCGCTCCCCATCGTCGCGGGCATTGTCATACAGCATTTGCAGTCGTCCCCTTGACTCATCGGCTTTTCCCTGATACATCAGATTGCAGGCGATCCCGATATGTGAGGCCGGAAACTTCGGATCAACTGAGAGAGCTTTCTTGTAGTAGGCAATCGACTCGTCGAACCTCCCCATTCTCAGCAGCAACTCCGCATACGAGTCGGCTGGATTGGGATCGTTTGGAATCAGCTCCGTGTATTTTTTGAACGCGTTCTCCGCCTCCACATAGTTTTCAGTCGCCCGATACGCATAGCCAAGCGAATTGTAGCCCGGCGAGTAATCGGGCGAAATCTCTATTGCCTTTCGGTAATGTGCGATGGCATCGATATACGCCTGTTGACCGTTGTAGTGGTTCCCCATTGCAAAGTGCACACGCTCGTCGTTTGGGTACGCGGCTATGAGTTTGTCGAGAAACTCCTTTTGTTGACCCGACCTGCCATAGGCTCCTGCATCGGCCGCGAGAATTGTCAGCCGCTCCCCTTCCGAGACTTTGTCCACCAGTGAAACAGCATGGTGGAGGTGCTCGAAGAATTCCTTCGCGGTAGGGGAAGCAAACGCTCTGTTCAGGTGCGCCATCGCGAATGTGGGGTCTAAGGAGACCGCGGCATCAAAGTAGTTGATGGAACTCTGCAAAAGGAGTTTCTCAGCGAGCGCCCGCCCTTTGAGATATTCCCTCGTTGCCTCGTCCGACATCGAGGTGATGGGGACTTTCCCCTCTCCCCCCGTTTTGGCGCAACCCATCAGCGCAAGCATTGCAATGATGAGCAGTCCCACCG
>JACQVJ010000213.1 GCA_016209805.1 Ignavibacteriota bacterium | reverse complement strand
GGTGGGACTCGATAGCGGCGGGTTTAGGCGGGCTATTTCGTCGACTTTTGGAGCGATTCTAAAGGATGTCCAGGAAACCCTTCCCGAATCGTTGATCCGATTGCACAACCTTATTCCTTTGAAGCGTGCCTTGAAAGGAGTGCACTTTCCGGAATCTCAACAGGAACTCTCGGAGAGTTTGCGACGATTGAAGTACGAGGAGTTTTTCTTCTTTCAATTGAAGCTCGCTCTCAAGCGTCATCACCTCAAGGAGGATATGGGGGGAATTGCATTTTCGGTCGAAAGCAAACTTGCCCGTCAGCTGGTCGATTCGCTGCCGTTCAAGTTGACGAAGGCCCAAGTTCGAGTGATCAACGAAATCACTTCCGATATGCGTATCCCGAAACCAATGAGCCGGCTCCTACAGGGTGATGTAGGGAGCGGGAAGACGATCGTTGCGCTTATCTCAATGCTGATTGCCGTTGAGAACGGATTCCAAGCTGTCTTCATGGCCCCGACCGAAATCTTGGCCGAGCAGCATTATAAAACTCTCGTCTCGCTCTTGGGTGATATCTCCGTGAACGTCCGCCTGCTCATCGGTGGACAGCGCACAAGACTCCGTCGCGATGTGCTCGATGACCTGCAAAGAGGTTCGGCGCAAATTGTCGTGGGGACGCACGCACTTTTCGAGAAACAGGTGGAGTTTGCGAAACTCGGGTTTGTGGTCATCGATGAGCAACATCGTTTTGGCGTCGTGCAGCGAGCAAAGATACGGAAGAAAGGAGCCAACCCCGATGTACTCGTAATGACTGCGACGCCGATACCCCGCACGCTCTCACTCACGCTGTATGGTGACCTCGATGTTTCCACTATCAACGAGCTCCCCGTCGGCCGGAAACCGATCAAGACGGTTCTGAGATATGAAGAGGAGAAGGAGTCGGTGTATCACTTTGTTCGAGATCAGGTAAAGTCTGGCAGGCAATCGTATTTCGTCTATCCTATTATTGAAGAATCGGAAAAGCTGGAGCTGAAAGCGGCAACAGTCCACTTCAATCATCTCAAAGACGATGTGTTCCCCGAGCTGAGACTTGGACTGATTCATGGAAGGATGGGAGGGAGTGAGAAAGATGAGGTGATGGAGCGATTCAAACGGGGAGAGATTGACATTCTCGTTGCAACGACGGTCATCGAGGTCGGTATCGATGTGCCCAACGCCACCGTGATGGTGATTGAAGATGCGGAGCGGTTCGGACTTGCACAGCTTCATCAATTGCGCGGTAGAGTCGGGAGGGGAAGTGACAAGTCGTACTGTATCCTTCTTGCGAAGCGTTGGGTTGCGCAGCGCGCCGAGAGGCTTGCCCGAAAACCGGCGGACGCACAATCTGCGCTTGATGAGCAGCGCCAGGCCGAGCGGCGTCTTGCTACAATGGTTGCGACGACCGATGGCTTCAAGATTGCAGAAGTTGATTTGCAAATTCGCGGCCCCGGCGACTTCTTCGGCACACGACAAAGCGGTATCCCTGAGTTCAAAGTCGCTGATATCCTTACCGACACGGAGTTACTCGACGCAGCGCGTGCTGATGCCTCTGCAATTATCACGCGCGATCCTCAGTTACGATCTCCCGAACACTCCATGCTTGCATCGAATCTTCGCGCACATTATCGCGAAGCTCTCTCCCTCCTTCACGTCGCATAAGATCCGCGGAAGGTTACTTCGCGCGTTGAACCGAATCGAACGACCACGATGGTCATCGTCTCCGCGCGAAGTACTTTCGACTGCGAAAATGCATTTTTTTCTTGACATAGAACGTAAAATGCTTATATTGCACACAAGTAAGGCAAGTCGTAAAACTTTTGGAGAGGTTCTGAATCAGGCACCATCACGGCTTCCACAGTTCTCTATGACGGTTGCACTTGTCTTCAACGCCAAAGCGGAAGCACCAACTCAATCAGGAATCTCAGACGGGCAAGGCCCGGAACTCTCCAGCAACGAATCTCCCTCTCTTTCCCTCAGTCACGTCACCGAACATTCCATCATCCAGTCCGACGCTCAGCGTGTGAACGACGTGTTCGCAGAGTGGGACACGATGGACACTATCAACGCAGTGAAGGCCGCCATCGAAGAACGATACGACGTCGTGTTGATCGAAGCGAATGAGCGGGCGTATCAGCGCTTTCAGGATGTCCGCCCGGATTTTGTGTTCAACATGTCCGAAGGACTCTATGGCGCTTCACGCGAAGCGCAAATTCCTGCAATGCTCGAGATGCTTCGCATCCCGTATCTTGGTTCCGACCCGCTAACGCTCGCGCTCTGTCTTGATAAGTCGAGAGCGAAGGAGATCCTTGCATACTACAAGATCGCGACCGCTGGGTTTGCTGTCATTCGATCACTGGAAGAACTGCAGAATGTGCGAATTGGATTCCCGGCAATCGTGAAACCGCTCCACGAAGGATCGAGCAAGGGGATTTACAATTCATGCGTGGTGAGGAATGGTGATGAGCTTGCCGCACAGGTTCGCATTGTTCTCGACACGTATGCTGAGCCCGCACTCGTCGAGAATTTTCTTCCGGGGCGGGAGTTTACAGTGGCAGTGCTCGGCAACGGGGTCGACGTACAAGTATTGCCCATCGTCGAAATCAGGTTCGATGCGCTCCCTCGGGGAGTAAATCCAATTTACTCCTATGAAGCAAAGTGGATTTGGGATCAGTCGGAAAACCCACTGGAAATCTTCGAGTGCCCGGCTGATCTGAGTGACACCCTAAAGTATGAAATAATAATAACTTGCAGGGATGCGTACCATGTTCTCGGCTGCCGCGACTGGTCTAGAATAGACGTTCGGCTGGATGATAACGGCAAGCCTCACATTATTGAAATAAATCCACTGCCCGGAATTCTCCCCAAGCCGGAAGACAATTCCTGTTTTCCTAAGGCTGCCCGTGCGGCTGGCATGTCGTACAATCAGTTGATCAATACCGTTCTTGATATAGCTATGCAACGCTGCGGAATTCAAGTTGCGCAAGACCGTATGGCCGAAGTCATCTAGCAACTCGAACCACCATCACC
>JACQVJ010000212.1 GCA_016209805.1 Ignavibacteriota bacterium | reverse complement strand
ATTCTTTGCTTCTGCACCAATGAGTGCATCCTTGCTTGTTTCGGGTCTCGTCCCAACAATCGACCACCACTTCTTGAGCCGAACCTCCGCCTCAAAGTCTACCCCCACCACAAGCACGTCTCTTTTCTGCACTTTCGCAGCGTTCAGGAGTTTCGGCGCGATTATGCTGATATTCTCCCGGTTCTTGATTGTACGAATCCTACCTACATCACCTTCATGCAAGTCTCTCGTGTCAAAGGAAACACCGGACACTGACATCCCGCCATAGGTAAGCGAAAGGTCATCCGACTTGGGCACCACCAGAATGTTGGCGCCGAACTCATCGAGCTTTGTTGCAATGTCGGCGTTCATTGCCCGCGAAACCGTGACAAGTGTGACCACAGTGCTCACCGCGATGACCAGGCCGAGGACAAGAAAGATCATCTTGGCCTTTCGCCTGCGGAGGTTGCATATGGAGATATCTTGCAGTCGCATGGCATTATATCCTTCGGTGCCACTGAGCCACAAGGTGCTCGTCGATCTGAACCTCATTACCGACGACGGTATTTGGAACGGCATCCGGGGGATACTTGCTGCACGATCCGCTCACGGGCTCAAGGCTATCGATCTTCCATGTTGTGCCGCACGAGTTGCAGACAATATTCTCTCCTTTCATATGGAACCGTTGAGAGTTGCACGGCTCGCACATGCTGATCGCTGTGACGATCTTTCCTTCGCCGGAAACGTACGCCAGAAGGGGTACCAGGTTATTCGGAGCTTGATAGTGAAATGCAACGAACTCCCTCTCTTTCACTAGTTCCAAGGGGACAACGATCTTTCCGTTTTCGACTCGCGAGGGTGTGTCGAACATCTGCTCACCTGCAGCCGAGTAACTCGCTGGCGTCACGACAGCTGGCTGCGCCTTAATGATGGCATTTCCGCCTTCGGGCATATTGATATACACCCACCCAATCCCGGCAGCAATTATTCCTGCTATGACGAGGCGTCTTGTCCAATTCCTGCTCGGCGCACCTGCTTGGCCAATCACCTTCTCACGTTTATCCTGCCATTCTTTCCGTATCGTTTTCTTGCCCGTAAGTGATGCACCACAATGTGTGCAGAAGTCTGCACCCTGCATCACCGGTTTTCCACATTGTGAACAGAAATGTGCCATGGTCGCTCTCCTTTCGTCTTTCTATTTCTCATTCAGACCGTATACTTTCCTTCCCCCATACTTCGCCTCAATCTCATTTATGATTTGTGCAACCGTATACTTCCCCTCGGCGATTCGGCCATCAATGTATCCCTTTACTTCAGTTGCACCTTTCGGATGTTGACAGTTGCAGTCCTTCAGCTCGTCGACCCCGCACTGGCCGCAGGGACAGGAAAAGTGTGAGAAAATCTCGATGCGGTCTGCGTGCGTGGCAAGTTTAGTATTGGCACCTCTGGTCACCTGCCCCAATTGCAACCCTGTGTTCGTTGAAATCAAATTCTTCTTGATCAGGGCAGCAGATGTTTCTGTGGAATCTTGAACCAGTGATGTAAACTCGGATTCAATCCACCCATAAGTTGCGTTCAGGGCTCGGATAATCTGTTCCGGCGTCTGTCCGGATTGGAGGTAGTTCCGGATAAACTGTCGTTCCTCGATGGCCGTATTGCACGTACAGGTTTCCAGCGGTTGTTCCCCGCATGACCCGCATGAGCACACGAACTTTGAGGCAATCTCATTGAGCTGTGTCTCCACCTTCCGGTCACTACTGATCGTTTCCTCAATCTGGAGCGGCGGTTCAGGCTCCTTCTTGACGAACAACTCGACGCCAGCGATGAGAGCAAACGCCCCTCCCAATAGGGCGAGGACGACCAAGCCAGGATGCCACTTGAGTTTTGTGTCAACACGCTCGTTTTTCCTCTTGTGATGCTCCTGTGGTGCGTGCTGGCGATGATGCTGCTTAAGACCATGGTGGCGGTGTTTGAGTTCGCCCCCACACCGTGCACAGAATCTCCCCTCAGGAGGATTCTCGAATCCACATTGGGGGCATCTACTTCCTTGCCTTTCGGACGTTGCCCGATCAAGCTTCGCTCCACAGTTGGCGCAAAAGAGCGCACCGTCTTTGTTTTCAGTTCCGCATTCATTACATGTCATTGTAGTATCCTTTCTTACCGTCCATCAAAACTTCATTCGGCCCTTTCAGCATCAAGGCCATCTTCTGCCCGCCCCGAGATCACTCTTACAAGTGCGTGAGTATCGTCTGCGATAGAGACGACCTGGACTCGTCCGACTTCATGCTTGAGATTCAGCGGTCCACCGCCTCCACCCCCGTGACCACCATGACCACCGCCACTTGCAGACGCTTGTTGCATATGATAGAGTATGAAGACATCGCCTACATTTACCGGGCTTCCTTTTGAAAACGTCAGATAGGTTTCTTTGGGAAGTCCATCGACGACACGAATACCGTATGAAGATGAACTGCAGCCATACAGAAGTGTCGCAGCAAGTGTAACCAGAGCTAGACGTTTCATGGTTGTTTCTCCCTGAGTTAGAACAGATGTCAAACCTCCCTCATCGAGCGACGATCATAGCCACCATCATGGCTCCCATGACCGCGGCGCCGATTACAACGTAGGTCGTTGCGCTCGTTCCGCCCATCATGCCATGCTGTTTCCCATGACTTTCTGAGGGAAGTGTCCTCCTCGCCTCGACAACGATCTCCGGATCAAGCTTCCTGTCGCCGATGGCTGTAATATGGAACATCAGCGTATGTTCGCCGGGTTGAGACGAGCAGTAGGAAATTGAGTAAACTCCGGCTGTGGGGCTTCCCGTAACTTCCTGATCGATGTTGATATCGTGGTCACTTTCGTTCATTCGGGATGGTGACTCGGCATGATCGTGGTGAGTTGCACGATGTGAATACTGTGCATGGAGATAGACATGCGCACCCAAGATTGGCGCAGACGTTCTAGCATCCATCAGTCTAAGCGCAAGTACCACATCCTCGCCAAACCTCAGCGGTGGGAACAGTCCGATCGCTCTTACATCACCGACCGTTACCTCCTTTTCCAACGCGGGCTCAGCAGTCATCTCATGGGATGCACCGGAATGATGCCCGTCGCCAGTCCCCATCATGCCTACGTGCATGCAAGAGGAGAGGAGCACCCCAGCTAACAAGAGGATTATCATTTTCATCAAAGTTGTTCCTTTCTTGATACCGGTATGTTTCGCACGAATTCCGCCGTCTCATCAGTCAACCTGGTAAAGATAACGCGTTCGTTTCGCGTCAGGTCTTGTCCGATCTCAGGTATTATACTCTCCCTACGAATTGCTCCGGCCTGTACAAAAACTCCTGCCTGCACGCTTCTGAACAAAAGTAGTACGTCGTCCCGCCATATTCTGACATGCAATCGACAACCATTCGGACGTTTTCGGCCGATTCTCCGGTCGCGCTCTGATACCGTCCCAATTGAATGTGAGTGAACATGCCAACGGCACCGATGCTCAACGTTATGCCCAGGAAGACAATCGTCAGTCTAGATGATGCGCCCTTGAAAAGAGAACGGATACGCCTCGCCAACTGAGGTTCTTCAAGGACACTCATCCTTTTGCCAACGGGAATCTGGCTTGGAAGAGTCGGATCAAAGTCGGACACAGTAACATCATAGTCGGGAGGTACACCGGCTGAGCCAAGATACCGAATGATCTCTCGCACTTTGTCCACATGATCATCCTCGCAGCAAAGCTGTAATCGGGAGATCTGTGACGTGGGGGAGAAATGCTCGATCACCCTGATCTCCTTCACACCGGCTGCCACCAGTTCCTCGGCTAACCAGTGGACCCTTGTCGTGTTCACGTATGCGGTTATTCTCTTCATGATGCTGATGAAGGCGACCTTCATCCCTGTTCGTCCTCGGACGAAGGTCGCCTTCTACCCTTAGTGATGCCCGTGGCCGCCGCCAGTGCCCGACGTATCCATGGTTGCGAAATGGAACATCATGTCATCCTGCATCATCCCGAATCCGTGCCCTCCCATCATACCCATGTCTCCCATTCGAGAGCGCATCATTTGCATCATCTCCGGATCCATATGAATCATGTACACGGTCAATGGAGTCATCATCGAATCCGGCCTGAAATAGCATTGGGTGCTGTCACTATTCCACATGAACCTCCCCCTTGTGGCGTGAGTCTGGCCCATGTGGCGCATCGTGGAAGAGTCGATCATGATGTTGCCCATTCCTCCGTGACCCATCATGGTTGTATCGGGACAAAGTGAGTCCGCCACACTGCGCTCACTGATGAGATGAACGTTTCGCTCCACGACTACACGATCAACGGACCTGGCAAATGTGAATGTGACGGAAGCATCGAGGCGTACGTTTGTCTGACCATCGGCAGGATCCACCGCGAGGTTTGCCGGAGGCGGTGATGTCATCCCCATGGGCGACGAGGAATCCTTGGAGCATCCTGCAACGGTGCCGGCGACCACTGCGACTACTACGAGCGACTTGAGATACATGGTGCTCTCCTTAGTGATGTGTTGTTGATGATTGTTCCACTGTGCGGCACGTGCCGATCTTCAGGAGTTCCGCCGATGGCGCAATTCCCCGGGCTGACCCGCAGCGCGGCATTGACTGACCTTCCATCTTCCCGGACGAATCGTTCGGGGTCCTTGTCGAATGCCTTCTTGCATCCCGGCGCACAGAAGAAGTATATCTGACCATTGAAGGCACTTTTTCCCGCCGCCATTGCCAGTTCAATCTGCATTCCACATACGACGTCTCTGGTCATTGCTGCCCCCAATGTGATTCCTGCCGCGCATTACTTGACTTCATATGAAAACCGGCTTGTGTAGGGCTTCTCACTGACTGTCACAGTTGCGTCCAATTGATATGCACCTTTCTCCTCCAAGGAGAGTCCTCCTCCAAAATGATCCATCATGCCGACCAAATCAACGGTAGAGCTCTTTTTCGACGGCGTCGTCAAGGTGATTGCAACCTTTGCATCTGCAACCTCCTCCTTCGTTGAGGCATCCGTCAGTTTCACCATAACGTGATGTGTCCCCGCCATCATTGCTGCCATGGTTTCCTTGTTCATCCCCTTGCCTTCATGCTTCATGCCTTCGCCCATCATGCGATGACCACTCTCCGCTTCTTTCTTTCCATGCATCATTCCCATCATACCCTTGCCACGCGTCATTCCATGCCCCATCTCCTTCATCTCGTCTTTCCCATGGTCGGTCAT
>JACQVJ010000205.1 GCA_016209805.1 Ignavibacteriota bacterium | reverse complement strand
GAGCTTGCATAGATGGGTACACTTGGAAAAAGGGGATTACCATCTGCTGCGGTAGTTGCCACCGCCTACTGTCCCTACAAAAAAATCTCCTCTTGATTCGACTGCAAAAGACCAGACGGAAGCGTTCGTCAATCCTTCATTGATTTGTGTCCAACGATGAGTCTCATCAAGCATCCGAAGGACAGCAACCCCTTCAGTGGCGGCAAAAATATCGTCACCAGAATTGACTGTTAGACGCCAGCCTCCTTCATACTCTTTAGACCAAGACGCACCATCGTCTGTTGAGCGATAAACACCATTCGTCCCTACAAAGATATGACCTTTTGAATTGATGACAATAGACCGAACATCCGAGTTGGAAAACTGATTATCGATACGTGCCCAATTCTGCCCGTCATTCGGCGTACGGAAGATCCCGCCACCGTTTGTTCCAGCAATAATATGGCCATTGGAGTCGACAGCAAATGAGAAGACAATCTTATTCGTCAAGCCAGTGTTCACCTGAACCCAGTTTTCGCCATTATCAATAGAGCGAAACACTCCACCCCCACCAGTTCCCGCGAAAATGTGCCCTTCTGGAGTGATCACAAGAGCGAAGATAACCTTAGCGCTCATACCAAGATTGATTTGACTCCAGTTTGCGCCGTTATCGGTCGAACGGAAAACCCCACTGCCCCAAGTCCCAGCGAACAAATCACCTCTCGAATTGATCGCCAAGCACCAGACAGTCATATTCGTCAAACCGCTGCTAGCAGGTGCCCAGTTCACACCAATATTCGTGGAAAGGAAAACTCCGTTGCCTCGGGTGCCAGCAAAGATATACCCACTGGAGTCGATAGCTAAGGACAGAACAATAGCATACGGGGCGCCTGAATGGACTTGCGACCAATGGCTGCCGTTATCAGTCGACTGTAGAATTCCACTTCCCCACGTACCAGCAAAAACGTGGCCTTTTGAATTCACGGCAAGACAATAAACCCAAGGATTCGTTTGGACCGAATAGACTTGTGACCAAGTTTCTCCATTATCAGTTGAGCGAAACATTCCTCCACCGTAGCTTCCAGCAAAAATGTGTCCGCTTTGACTAATGGCCAGTGACAACACGCCAGTCTTCGTCAAGCCTGAATCCAGTTTTATCCAGGTTGAGCCGTTGTCTTCTGATCGGTAAAGTTTGCCATTATTCGCGACAAAAACGTGCCCCAAAGAATTGATCACAATAGATGTGACATAGGAATATACGAACCCTGTATCAACCTTTGTCCACTTTTCTCCGCCGTCTGTAGAGCGATACAGCCCCCCGTCAGGTCCTGCAAACACATCACCTCGTGCGTTCACGGCAAGAGACAAAACATCAGCGTTCGTTAAGCCTGAATTGAGTTCGAGTCGCACCCAGCTATTGCCGTGATCCGAAGAACGGAAGACTCCGCTCCCATTTGGGCTAGAGACATGACCCGCCTCTGTCCCGGCAAAAATTTGACCAGTGGGAGTGAAGGCAAAGCACCAGACATTTTTGACGACCAAACCGCGATTGATCTGCTTCCACTGGGCACCGCCATCCGTTGACCGAAACACTCCACCACCCTCTGTCCCGGCAAAAACACGTCCGTCTGCGTCGATCGCAAGGGACCGAAGACCCGTATTTGTCAGGCCGTTGTTGACGAGTGTCCAACTCTTACCATTATCTGTCGACCGCAAAACTCCACCACCTGTGCCGGCATAAATAGTATTATTGTGTGAATCGATCGCGAGAGCAAAGATGGCGCCACCGTTAAATCCAGTGTTGCACTCCTGCCAGAAGTTTCCTTGTGCGAAGGTAATACATTGGCTCGAACAGGATATGATGCTGAAGAGTGCAGGCATAAGAAAACGCATATTTTTCATAACGCATCCCTTTTGATCGGTTGAAAGGGCAATTGCAACTAACGTCTGGCGTAAGCACGCCGCCCCACACCGGTGATTGCGAATGACTCATCTCTTCCCTCGCTCCGGTGCGGGGTGGAGCGAGCACTTTTGATTGCGCCTCCACCAGACACGCTTTTTGTGTCCCGCGCTCTTTGCGGGATGTGCGAGCGACGTGCTTACGCTTGTTATGCGTTCGTGCCCGCCACCCTCTGCCCCGACCAAACCATTGTGGTGGATGAGCCTCGTTGAGTGATGCTGACCGCCTCTTGACCAACCTGCCCGTGAAGCTACCACTCTCCCGAGCAGGGCGCACGGGCGGAGAGAGACTGCCTTTAGACTACTCTCCACCTCCACGATTCAACAACCACTCAAAAACCGTGATAGACTTGCTGTCACCACCAATGGTCGCACTGTCGGTGATACATATGCAGCAACCTTCACCCTTTCAGATCCTTTTGCAGACTGCTCAATGAGCGGTACGACCCTCCACATTTGTACTGTCACTCTATGTGCCTGCTCCTAAATCTGCACACCGCCCGTGCGCTCGAAGAGCCTCGGTCATTGACCTGTACTGTTCTCAGCCCGACTTGAAACACGAGCGCTTCATCATCCACTCTCATACATTCACCCGAGCCGGGGCGGGCATGACGTATAACGTCTCGCCCAACAACGCAGGCCCGCCCACTATGCTTTTCTATTAATAAAGGGCGGGCTTGAGCGACCACAATTTGTCTTTCATTCAGATTCACGCTCGCCATTTCAAATGAGGGAGCGTCGTTGTTGGGCGTGTTATGCGCAGGCAAAGTCCAATATCAATTGCGTTTTGCGGCACAAGAAAGAAAAGCCTGATAGATGGTATAAGGACGCATTGTTTTGTTGTAAAACGTTGCCCATAAGCCGCGCCGCTTTTTGGCGTCGGCTTGATGGGCTTGTTATGCATCGGCTTCTTTAATT
>JACQVJ010000204.1 GCA_016209805.1 Ignavibacteriota bacterium | reverse complement strand
GTCTCAGGCTTCTTCACCTCACCATGTGACCATTCGCGGATCTTCTCCGGGCTCGCCAGCGAAATCCGAATTGCGCTGAACGAAAGCGGATCTTTCGGCTTCTCGAAGAAGTTGAAAATGTCCTTCACTGTCGCGTCCTTTCGTAAACGTTCAAAAAAACAGCATCGCGTTCAGGAATCCGGGCGCTAGCCGCTGCCGACCTTTTCAGCAACCTCGCGCGCCATTGCTGCTAGCCCCGCAGGTACCCCGGGGCTCGTCGACTCCTGCTTGCGCGGCATGTTCGGATCTTCGATCAGCTCGACGTTAAGACACAGCGCCTGAAGTTCCTTCAAAAGCACGTTGAAGGACTCGGGCAATCCCGATTCCAGTGTGTGCTCGCCCTTAACGATCGCCTCATAAGTGCGAGTACGTCCGATGACATCATCAGACTTGACGGTCAAGAACTCCTGCAGACCATATGCGGCACCATAAGCCTCCATCGCCCATACTTCCATTTCACCCAACCTTTGCCCGCCGAACTGTGCCTTACCCCCCAGAGGTTGCTGCGTAACCAAAGAATAGGGACCGATCGACCGAGCGTGGATCTTGTCGTCGACAAGGTGGTGGAGTTTCAGCATATACATGGCACCGATGGTGACGGCATGATCGAACGGCTCTCCCGTTCGACCGTCGTGCAACTTCGCCTGACCATTCACCGGCTGTCCTGCCATCGTCAACACAGCCTTGATTTCATCCTCCTTGGCACCATCGAAGACTGGGGTAGCGATGTGAACACCGCGCCCAAGTTTGCTGGCAAAACGACCGACGTCATCATCATCGAGCCCGCCAATAAACTCGTGGGCCTGTTCACTCGTGAATATCTTCTTGAGCTTGTCGCGCAATACACTTGCTGACCAATTCGTAGCCAAGTACTTGTCGATTTGCTCACCCAGCTTGTAGGCTCCCCAGCCCAAGTGCGTCTCGAGGATCTGGCCAACGTTCATACGCGAAGGCACACCCAACGGATTCAGAACAATGTCCACAGGCGTACCGTCCGCGAGATATGGCATGTCCTCCTCGGGCAGACTTCGGGATACGACGCCCTTGTTTCCATGCCGCCCGGCCATCTTGTCGCCGACCGCCAGTTTCCGCTTGATGGCGACATATACCTTCACCATCTTGATAACACCCGGCGGGAGCTCATCTCCCTTGGTTAACTTGGAAATCTTGTCCTGATAAGTCGATTCAATTGCGTGCACATCGTCGTCAAGACTTGTGTGAAGCTGTTCAAGCTTCTCCTCGACCTTGCCGCCACCCTCGGCCACTTGAATCTCATGCCAGAACTTCTGCGGAATCTCATCGAGCGCTTCGTTGTCGATCTTCTTGCCCTTGGGAGCGAGAACCTTCCCCTTGTCATCGACGAGTCGAGCAGCCGTAGTCTTGCCCAGAAGAAGCTTGCGCATCTTAGAGTAATAAGACTCTGAGATGATCTTCACTTCGTCCCGCTGATCGGTGAGAAGCCGTTCCTTTTCGGCGTCCTCAATGTCCTTGGCGCGTTCGTCCTTGTCAGTTCCTTTGCGAGAAAAAACCTTGGCGTTGATAACTATCCCTTGGACGCCCGGCGGTACCCTGAGCGAGCTATCCCGCACATCGCCGGCCTTTTCCCCAAAGATCGCACGCAAGAGCTTCTCTTCGGGCGATAGCTGTGTCTCTCCCTTCGGAGTGATCTTGCCTACCAGGACGTCGTTTGGCTTGACCTCCGCGCCAATGCGAACGATCCCCGATTCATCCAGATCTTTCAGTGCTTCCTCGCCAACATTGGGGATGTCCCTCGTGATCTCTTCTTTTCCAAGTTTCGTGTCGCGAGCAACACATTCGAATTCTTCGATGTGAATCGACGTGAAAACGTCATCGCGAACCAGACGCTCAGATACGAGGATCGAATCTTCGAAATTGTACCCACCCCATGGCATGAAGGCGACGACGACATTCTGTCCAAGAGCAAGCTCGCCAGTTTCCGTAGCCGGTCCGTCGGCTATTACGTCTCCCGCCCGTACCTTGTCGCCACGCTGCACAATCGGCTTCTGATTCATGCAGGTGTTCTGATTGGAACGTTGGAATTTTACGAGATTGTATATATCCGGTTTTGCGCCCAGCGGATCGCCTTCGCCGGACTCAAATGGCTTAACGACAATGCGCGCTGCGTCTACAGACTCAACAATCCCATCGCGCTTCGCGACAACCGTAACGCCCGAGTCGCGCGCAACGATGCCTTCGATGCCCGTACCGACGAGAGGCGCGGCAGTTCGAATTAGCGGAACGGCCTGCCGCTGCATGTTTGAGCCCATTAGCGCGCGATTGGCGTCATCGTTCTCCAGGAACGGAATTAGAGATGCCGCGACGGACACCAGCTGATTGGGCGAAACGTCCATCAGCGTAACGTCCTCGGGCTTAGACATAACGAAATCGCCATTCCGTCGACAGGACACCCATTCCCCTTGGAACTTGCCCTTCTTATCGATCGGTGCATTTGCCTGCGCGATGTAGTGCCCTTCCTCTTGAAGCGCCGAGAAGAACTCGACCTCGTCAGAAACCTTGCCCTCTTGAACTTTGCGGTAAGGCGTTTCAATGAACCCAAACTCATTGACACGCGCATAAGTAGATAACGATGCAATTAGCCCGATATTCGGACCTTCCGGAGTTTCAATTGGACAGATACGGCCGTAATGAGTCGCGTGCACGTCGCGTACTTCGAACCCCGCCCGTTCGCGAGTAAGACCGCCTGGTCCCAGTGCCGAGAGCCTACGCTTATGCGTAACTTCTGACAGCGGATTGGTCTGATCCATGAATTGCGAGAGCTGCGATGAACCAAAGTACTCCTTAACAACCGCAGATACAGGTTTGGCATTGATTAGGTCGTGCGGCATGAGCGTCTCGATTTCCTGAGACATGCTCATACGCTCCTTAATCGCACGCTCCATGCGTACAAGACCAATCCGGTATTGATTCTCCATCAACTCGCCAACGGCCCTCACCCGTCGATTGCCGAGGTGATCAATGTCGTCGATGGAGCCCTTGCCGTTCTTCAGGTCGATTAGGTATCGAACGGTCTCCAATATGTCTCGCTTGGTTAGGACGGTATTATCCAGCGACTCGTCCAAACGAAACTTGTAATTCAGCTTGAGACGCCCAACTTTCGAAAGATCGTAGCGCTCCGCATTGAAGAAGAGATTATGAAATAGACTCTGAGCGGTCTCCGGAGTCGGAGGATCCCCCGGGCGAAGCCGTCGGTAGATCTCCATTATAGCTTCGTCGGTGCTCTGGAGCTTATCCGCAATGAGGGTATCGCGAAGATAGGGACCGACATTCAAGTTATCGATAAACAGAGCTTTGAATTGCGAAATGCCGTGATCGCGAAGCTCATCCAACTTCGCCTCGGTAAGCTCCTCGTTACACTGTAGTAGCACCTCTCCAGTCGTCTCATCGATTACATCATGAGCTGATACCTTACCAACGAGCTCTGATACCTCGACCGGTAAACGCTCAATGCCTGAGTCCCGGAGCTTCTTAATGGCTTGTTTTGTGAACTTCCGATTCTTCTTGACCAGAATCTCCCGTGTTTCAGGATGACGGATATCCCTCGTTGCTCTCTGTCCGGGGAGCAAATCATATTCAAGTGACTTCGAATACTTCTTGCTGGCTTCGAGGAAGACTGTCTCTGTGCTGTAGAAGTAGTTCAACAACTCTTCAGACGAATATCCCAAAGCGCGTAAAAGGACGGTTGCGTGCAACTTCCGTCGTCGATCGATGCGGACATGAATTACGTCCTTGGGATCGAACTCAAAGTCAAGCCATGAGCCGCGATAGGGAATCACCCTTGCGCTGTAGAGTAGCTTGCCCGACGAGTGTGTCTTGCCCTTATCGTGGTCGAAGAAAACTCCAGGAGAGCGGTGGAGCTGGGACACTACAACGCGCTCGGTCCCATTGATAATGAACGTTCCGTTATCGGTCATTAACGGGATTTCGCCGAAGTAGACCTCTTGCTCCTTCACGTCCCGAATTGATTGGGAACCAGTCTCTTCGTTCACGTCCCACACCACGAGACGTATGACAACCTTAATGGGTGCGGCAAAGGTCATGCCCCTTTGCCTGCATTCGTCGACGTCGTACTTGGGACGCTCCAGGTTGTAGGACCCGAATTCGAGCGAGCTGGTCTCAGAGAAATCCTTAATCGGGAAGACGCTCTTGAAAACGCCATGCAGCCCGACGTCTTCCCGTTGATCAAGGGCGACGTCTTTCTGCAAGAATTTCTCGTAGGATTGTTTCTGGATATCGATGAGATTAGGGATATCGATGATCTTGGTTATTTTTGCGAAGCTCTTCCGAACCCGGAAGTTGCCCTGAATCGCTGTAGCCATCTAATTGATCCCTTGTTGGGCGGACGCCCGCCGTGCAGCCCTTTGGGGGCCGAAATTGAGAAAGGACGTTACGACCGCTTGCGCGATCTGCAGCTTCAAACAGCAGCTCTCACTTCTGGCATCAAAACTGGCCCGAAGGCCGATCCCTTACCGTCAACCCACCTTGCGGATTCCCTTCCTCCTGGTGGATTCCGGGAATCCTTACTTGACCTCGACCGTGCCGCCGGCTTCCGTGAGCTTCTTCTTGACTTCCTCGGCCTCTTCCTTAGAGACGCCGGCCTTGTCCTCATTCGGCGCTCCGTCTACGAGGTCCTTCGCCTCTTTGAGCCCAAGATTGGTAATCTCGCGAATAGCCTTGATTACTTGAATCTTGTTGGCTCCGGCGCCGGTAAGAACGACCGTAAACTCGGTCTTCTCCTCAGCCTTCGCCTCTGCTCCAGCGCCCGCCTGAGCAACAGCACCTGCGACTGCAACTGGAGCAGCCTTCACGCCCCACTTCTCCTCGAGCGTCTTGGATAGTTTTGCTATGTCCATCACCGAAAGATTGGAGAGATAATCGACAACCTGATCCTGCGTTAGTGCCATTTGCCTATTCCTTTGCTATGTCGAAAAAGATCCTACTGACCACTCAAAACTCGTTCTCGAGCTTGAAGAAGATAAAGGAAATTTGTTGGACCCGCGGCCATCAAACGGACGAAATCGGTTGGAGCAGCGAGGAACGTCATTAGCATCATCGCTCGCAGCTCATCCTTCCCCGGCATTGTCGCCAGATTCTTGACGCCCTTCTCGTCAAGCACCTGTCCATCAAAATAGCCACCGCGGATTACAAACTTCTCGTGCTCCTTTGCAACCTTGGTCGCAACTTTCGCTGCTGCACTTGGCGATTCGGTCGACCAAATTACCGCAGTGGGCCCCTCGAGGAGTCGAGACATAGGCTCTATAGGAGTACCCTTGATTGCAATCCGCACGAGAGTGTTCTTGAAGACGCGGTAATGACAGCCCGCCTTGCGAAACTCCTCGCGAAGACCGGTCACGCCCGGCACATCGATCCCACGGTAGTCGACGAGAACGACACCTTGTACGTTCTCCCACGCGCCCCGAATCTTGGTAACGATTTCTTCCTTCTGGGTCCGATCCATCTTGTCCTCTAGTGCCTGCTTACCTTCACACGCTTGCAGGCAGTTACTTCATTACACAACACAACACCGCTCAATCATCTGCAAGGCCCAAAAACAAGTCCCCTCCGTATGCGTCAGAGGGGACTTGGGATATAAGACCGCATCGCTCCCTCCCTCTCTGCAGGAGATTAAGGGCTTCGCCCACCTGCTTCTTCGACGGAGTACATCGACATATTTGTTCGCTAGCTCAGCAACTATCCTCCGCCGCTATGCTTTCGCCAATGCGGTCAAGATCTCACCAGGATCCACCTTAATGCCCGGGCCGTGAGTAGTAGAAACCACAATAGATTTCATATACGTGCCCTTCGCGGACGCAGGCTTGAGCTTTACCAGCAGTTCGAGGAGCGACCTAAGGTTGTCCTCGAGCTTCTCTTGGCCGAACGACACCTTGCCAATTGGAGCATGAACTATTCCAGCCTTCTCAACACGAAACTCCACGCGTCCGGCCTTCAGCTCACGCACAGCTTTTCCAACGTCGGCAGTTACCGTGCCGACCTTGGGATTCGGCATGAGTCCCCTTGGACCGAGAACACGTCCTATGCGACCCACTAGTCCCATCATGTCTGGCGTTGCGACCATCGAATCGAACTCAAACCAATTCTCTTTGGCGATCTTGTCGATGAACTCCTCCGCGCCCACGAAATCTGCGCCGGCCTCCTGAGCCTCTTTCGCCTTATCACCCTTCGCAATGGCTAGTACTCGCACTGACTTGCCGGTCCCATGGGGCATCACCGCCGCGCCGCGGACCATTTGGTCAGCGTGCTTCGGATTCACGCCCAACCGAACTGCGATGTTCACTGTTTCATCAAACTTGGTCGAGATCTTGACTTTGGGGATTAGCGAGCACGCCTCAGCCAAATTGTAACGTCTTGTTCGATCCACGTTCTTGATAGCGCTTGAGTACTTCTTGCCAGCCATAATCAGATCCTTTCAGTCCACAACCTCAAGACCCATCGATCGGGCTGCACCCTCGACAGTCCGAACGGCCGACTCCAAGCTTGTCGTGTTCAGGTCCGGCAGTTTCAATTGAGCGATCTCGCGCACCTGCTTGCGAGTGACCTTGCCGACCTTCTTCTTGTTTGGCTCTCCTGAACCCTTCTCGAGACCAGCTGCCTTCTTCAACAAGACTGCCGCAGGGGGAGTCTTGGTCACGAATGTAAAGGAGCGGTCGCTATAAACGGTAATGACGACGGGAATAATGAGATCGCCCTGCTGTGCGGTTCTTGCATTAAAATCCTTGCAGAACTGCATGATATTTACGCCATGTTGGCCGAGCGCAGGCCCGACCGGAGGCGATGGGTTTGCTTTGCCCGCGGGAACTTGCAGCTTAATAAGTGCCTGAACTTTCTTCATGGTCAACTACGCCTTTTCTACTTGGCCAAAATCCAATTCAACCGGTGTTGCTCGACCGAAAATTGATACAAGAACGCGCACTTTTTGTTTCTCGGCCTTCACTTCTTCGATGGTGCCTGAGAAGTTCGAGAACGGCCCGTCAACTACACGAACCGAGTCTCCTTCCTCAAAGTGAATCCTCGGCTTCGGCTTAATCTGCCCTTCGGACATTGCTGTATTAATCTGGGCTATTTCCGATTCTCGCACGGGCGTTGGATTCGTCCCCCCCAGGAAGCCTGTAATCTTCGGAGTGTTCTTGACGAGGTGAAAAGTTCGCTCACTTAGCTCCATTTGCACGAACAGGTAACCCGGATAGAACTTACGGGTCGAGGTTCGACGCTGTCCTTTAATGACTTCCAAAACGCTCTCGGTCGGGATCAAGATATCGCCGAATTCATCTGTCAAGTTATGCGTCTTGATTCGCTCGAGGAGCGAAAGCCGCGCTCGATTCTCGTGGCCCGAGTACGTGTGGACCACGTACCACTTCTTCGCCATCACACGCTCCGACGTATCTTCCGAAAGGGATGCCACCGCTTGTTCCTATCCGTACACGATGTCGGTGAGCTCCGACCATATTGCATCGAAGATGCCCAAGATAATCGCCGCGAGAATCACCGTGACGATCACAACCAATGTAGCCGCTTGCGTCTCCTTGCGGGTCGGCCAGGAAACCTTCTTGAGCTCACCTGCTACATCACATGCCAAACCGTATACATGATCATTTCGGTAAAGCGCGATACCTGCGGTGAGAGCGGCTAGCACCGCACCGCCTTGAATGATGAACTCGTTGGGATGCCGCGCAAAGTAGCCCCAAATCCAATCGCCAGTCCAGGTAAGCAAGAAGAAAAGGAGCAGGCCCCCGCTCAGAAACATCAAATGTACAACCTTGTTTGGGCCCATGGTTCAGTCCATTCCGTTTGCCAAGGTGGCGCCCTGCTCGCGGCAGGGCAGGAGGGATTCGAACCCCC
>JACQVJ010000203.1 GCA_016209805.1 Ignavibacteriota bacterium | reverse complement strand
GAGGATCTGTCGGGTGCGGAGATTCTGCAGGCTGCAAGAGTGAAATTATCAACACATCATTGAGAGTGAACCATGGTTTTAGGAAAAGTAGTCGGCACTGTGTGGGCGACTCGAAAAGACGAAGAGCTTGTTGGGATGAAGTTCCAGATTGTCAAACATCTTGGACTCGACTATAAGCTCAAAGACACATTTGTCATTGCAGTCGATACTGTACAGGCGGGAGTGGGGGACGTTGTGCTCGTGTGCGCCGGGAGTTCTGCACGGCAAACGGCGACGACGAAAAACAAACCTGTGGACGCCGTGATTATGGCTGTTGTTGACAAACTTGATGTTGCGGATTAAGAGATGTTCTTCGCTGAGGTGATAGGGACCGTGTGGGCTACGAGGAAGGACGAGAACTTGAAGAGCTTCAAATTGCAATTCATCCAACCTCTGAATGGAAAAAGGGAAAAGACGGGAGACCCGGTCGTTGCGGTCGACACAGTGGGCGCAGGACCCGGCGAAATTGTTCTGTACATTACCGCTCGTGAAGCCGTCATCCCCTTGCCTGTGGATATGGCTCCAGTGGATGCGAGCATTGTGGGCATAGTGGACAGGATTGATACCGAAATCAGCGTTTAGAGATTTGGAAACGAACGAGGTGAATGAATGGGGAAAATGACAAAGCAGTATACGAATCGCGAGAGCCAATCCCTCGATAAGTATCTGCAGGAAATTGGCAAAGTCGATCTCCTCAAGTCCGAAGAAGAAATCGAGCTTGCCCAGAGAATCAAGAAAGGCGACCAGCGCGCACTGGAGAAGCTCACGAAAGCGAACCTCCGCTTTGTCGTCAGTGTGGCGAAGCAGTACCAGAACCAGGGACTCTCTCTGGGTGACCTGATCAATGAAGGCAATCTCGGTCTCATCAAGGCGGCCAAGAGGTTCGATGAGACGCGCGGGTTCAAGTTCATCTCATACGCCGTTTGGTGGATACGACAGTCGATTCTTCAGGCGCTCGCCGAACAGTCGCGCATCGTCCGCCTACCGCTGAATCGCGTCGGTGCGCTGAACAAGATCGGCAAGGCGTTCAGCTCGTTGGAGCAGGAGTTCGAGCGCGAGCCGAGTGCGAGCGAGCTTGCAGAAGAGCTCGATATGTCCCTCTTTGAAGTGTCCGACACACTCAAGATTTCCGGGCGTCACCTCTCGATGGATGCGCCGTTTGCACAGGGCGAGGATAACCGCCTGCTGGACGTCATTCAGGACGAGCGCCAGCCGGCGCCGGACAATGAGCTGATGAAGGAGTCTCTCGGCCGTGAGATCGACCGCGCACTCGCCACGCTGAGTGAGCGTGAGGCGGAGGTGATCCGCTTATACTTTGGGATTGGCAAGGACAAAGAGGGGAAGCGCATCGAACATTCGCTCACGCTTGAGGAGATTGGCGAGAAGTTCAAATTGACGCGGGAGCGGGTCCGGCAGATTAAAGAAAAAGCGATCCGCCGCTTACGACACGCATCGCGCAGCAAACAGTTGCGAGCATATCTTGGATAGATCGTATTCGATAGGTCATACAGACGGAAAGGCCTCCTTGACGGAGGCTTTATTTTTTTGTAGGTTCTACCATGCCTGGTGGGAAAAACGCATGCAATCCTTGCTGGTCTGTAGGTGTAGCGCTGCTACTGGGTGGAGCAACGCTTCTCGCCGGATGCTCTTCTTCCGTTCCTCGCTACCGGTCAGTTGATAAAGAGTCTCCTGCAGTAATTCAGGAAGATGACGAATTCCATTATGTGACAAAGATTAGAACAGAGGAGACTCGCGAAGATGACAAGAAGGTGGATCTGAAGAAAGTGACGAAAGACCTTACGGCCAAAAGACAAACTTCAGGTCGATACAGCAACCTGACCCCGAAAGGTCTTAACCGGGATGAATTACTGCTCGGGGTCGTTGGCTATCTTGGCGTCCCGTATTCCTACGGGGAACAATCAAGAGAAGGGATGGATTGCTCAGCCTTCACCGCACAGGTGTATGCCGATGCGGTTCGGCGCACGCTCCCCCGGTCAACGAGGGACCAGTTTCAGATAGGCTCTGAAGTGACTCCGGACGATCTACAGTTTGGTGACCTCGTGTTTTTTAACACTACGGGGTACAGCCCGTCACACGTTGGCATCTATATCGAAGACGATTTGTTTGTCCACGCCAGCGTTACCTATGGCGTGACGATTTCATCGCTTGAGAGCACCTACTATCGAAAACGCTTCATCGGTGCCCGCAGGGTGTTTGATTGATCGGACGGCACATAATGCATACTGAACTCAATTCGTAAACCGGGGCAACACGTGTCCGTTCTTCCAATCTACACCTATGGTCAGTCTGTTCTTCGCAAGAAAGCGAAACCGGTGCGTCGCATCGATGATGGGCTCGTCCAGTTGGTTGAAGATATGATTGATACGATGCTCCCGGCCAACGGCATCGGACTTGCAGCCAACCAGGTCGGCGTACTTGAACGAGTAATCATTGTGGACGCTGCAGAGGCAGAGCAGAATCCAGATCTCAAGCCGATGGTGCTGATCAACCCTGAAGTGATTCAGGCAGAAGGGAAATGGACAATGGAAGAGGGATGCCTCAGCATTCCTGAGATTCGAGAAGAGATTGAGCGTGCGGAGAAGATTCGTGTGACGTTCAAAGACCTCGCGTACAATGACCAGGAAATAGAGGCTCAGGGTCTCCTTGCCCGCGTGATATTGCATGAGATTGACCATCTGGACGGCATTCTCTTTATTGATCATATTAGCCCCGCGAGGCAGAAGTTGCTGCGCGGCCGACTCAACAAAATCCGCAAAGGTGATGTGGAAGTCATATATCCGATCATCACCGAAGCGGTTGAAGCGAAATAACAAAGGAGTATACGCACTTCGCATCGCGAATCGTGTTCATGGGGACTCCTGACTTTGCGGTTCCGAGTCTGGAAATCCTTCTCAAGAACGGTTACTCTATTCCAGCTGTGGTTACCGCTCCTGATAAACCTCGGGGGCGCGGGCAAGAAATCTCTCCAACGCCGATCAAATCGGTAGCACTCAAGCGCCAAATCCCAGTTCTGCAGCCAGAGGCACTCAAGGATTCTCAGTTTGTCAGCAGCATCGAGGCCTTGAAGCCCGACCTGATCGTCGTTGTTGCATTCAGGATCCTCCCCAAAGAAGTCTTCACTGTTCCAGGTCTTGGCTCATTCAACCTCCACGCATCGTTGCTGCCAAAATACCGAGGAGCTGCTCCCATCAATTGGGCGATTATCAAGGGTGAGAAAGAGACGGGCGTAACGACATTTCTCCTTCAGGAAAAAGTCGATACAGGAAATATCCTGCTTCAGGCCAGGGTTCCGATTGCACCGGAGGATGATGCGGGGACGATTCAGGATAAATTGGCCGCGATCGGTGCCGAGATCGTGCTTCATACGGTCAGGCTCATCGAACAGGGGAAAGCCATGCCTCGCAAGCAGGATGACTCGCTTGCCTCACCTGCCCCAAAAATCAAGAAGGAAGATTGTCGGATTGACTGGAACCAGCCTGCAGAGAAAGTTCACGACTTCATACGCGGTCTCTCCCCCTCACCGGGGGCCTTCACTACACACAAGGGAAAAGTCATCAAGGTCTACAAGTCGATGGTCATCGAGCACAAGGCAACCGGTCGGTCGGGTCAGGTTAGACGTGAACGCGAATTTCTGGAGGTAGCAACAGGCGATCGAATGCTCTCCATTTTGGAGCTTAAACAGGAGGGGAGAAAAAGAATGACCGTCTCGGAGTTTCTCCGTGGCTACCGATTCGAGGTCGGAGACAGCTTCGAGTGAGCGCATTCCTTACGGTTCCACTCATCACCATCATCCGGCACGCGGTTCTTTATTGTTTCTTTACCCTGACTTAACATTCGAGTAATCTCAGCCTGATAGATTGATTACGCGATGATGACCCTTTCATTACAATATCGGAATAGCATGCACATACTCCGTTTGCACTTATTTCTTCTGCTTCTCCCCGCGGTGGCCCTTTCGCAAGGGAAGTTCAGTGGCTACATGTTTGGAGATTATTTCTATAATATTGCGCGGGACACCGGTGTTGCCGCACTTCCGAATGTCACAGCTGAAAGTGGGGGAAAATCATTTCAGGCATTTCAATTCCGAAGGG
>JACQVJ010000217.1 GCA_016209805.1 Ignavibacteriota bacterium | reverse complement strand
GTTGTAGTGAGTGTTGACGGCAGCAATCTTGTAGTAGACATATCGGGTAAGCGTGTTGACCTCGACCGTATCCGCAAACACCGTATCCTTCCACACCTCTCCTGTGAGTTGGGAAAACTCGTGCTCAATGGCATTTGCGCGAAGGACGCGGTAGCCAAGGAGGTTTCGTTCGGGATTCCGCTTCCAGCTCAAACGCACAACTCCGTTGGTATCGATCACACCCAACAGACCCCGCGGCACGCTCGGGGGTAACGTATCAATCAGTATTGCATGAACCGGAAACGACGGCGCAATGTTCCCAGCCGTGTCAATCGAACTCACTACATAATACGGCTGGAAATCATCTGCCGCTTCATCGATGTACTCTCGTGCAGTGCGCGGCAACGGCCGAGGTGTCAGCGCGCGGTAGTTACTATCGACGAACGCGCTCCGGGTAACGATGAAACCCAAAAAGTCGGGAACGAATTCAGTCATTTCCCAGGTTAGCCGAATCCGCGTCTTGCCGAGCTGCTCAGGATTCTTGATCATTGGTGCGGGAGGAGGTGTCATATCCCGACCAAATGCCTCTACTTCCCCGGGGGTTCCGGCCTGGCCAAATGCATTAATTCCGATCACTCGATATTTATAGATTTTGTAATTGATGATGGCAGAGTCGGTGAAGACACCTATACCAAGCTGGTTCACTTCAGGTGTCGTCAGGAGGACGATCGGTCTGTTGTTCAGCTTTGTGTACGTTCTTCCATCATCATCGGAGCGAAGGATATTGTAACCTGAATAGTCATTTGTGGGTTGTGCATCCCACCGAAGCTCGATCCGCTTGTCCAATCCTTTCGCCGCAAGATTTGCAGGTCGTGGCCCGGCCAGCGGGTTCCTCACATCAACGGTGACTTCGCCTGCGTCTATTCTATAGTCGCGGCGTTCGTTGAGAGAGATGCGATACGTGTATCGCTCCCCCGATCTCACACTCTTGTCGACATACCTCAGCCCTAGCGCTTCAGCAATAAGGGGATCGTTATCCGCGGCAAAGAGTGCGTAACTATACAGGGTCATGTTTTTTTCAGCAAGCGCACCAATCGTGTCGCGGCCACCTGCTGTGCTCAAAAGGGTGGAATCCCCCCAGAGTGCGTTCAGGGCGAGGCCCAGATACGGATGATCAGGATTTTCATTCACCATCTGAATGAACTTGTCCGGCATCCACTGGTGGATTGTGTCCGGCGTGATGCGAACGAACGGAGCCGAACCCGATCGGCGCTCAACAACGTAGCCCGTGTAGTTTGCCACCCGCCACCCATGAGGAGTACTTGGAGCCCAGCGAAGAACCACGGAGTCGGTCGTTGCCTGTGCAATCACCTTGATTTGCGCGAACCCCGGATCGCGCGGAACCGGGCCTGCTTGCATCGCGGCTGTAGTATCGCGCTGTGGCTGCCCGAAGGAGAACATCTGACAGAACACACTGGATACAACTATGAGAAAAATCGTTGGCGTCTTCATAATCTGCACTCCGTTCCTTTGCTGAACTGGAATGAACAGTATCCGCTGACAAGTCCCCCCAGAATGTTGTAGCGGCCGGCAATCGTTCCCTTGAACCAAATTGGATTCGGTCCACCGGCTTCAAGCAAAGCCGCGGCGCTGATGCCGAGGATCTCAAAATTCCCTCGATAACCGACATAGCCATCACGACACCATTCGCACAGACCTGCACACCACCAGGGACCGCACGGATAGTATGTGTAGAATCCGACATCGACATAGAGGCCAATGGACGCATTTACCCACGCGTACAGCTGCCCTTGAGCCTGCCAACCGTTGATTCCGGTACAGCGCGTTTGCTTCAGCACTGCAATGTCGAATCCCCCTCCCGCACTTACTTCACCATAGAAGATCGCCCATGTTTGGCGGCCCGTGTTAAAGGAAATCGAAGCGCCAAATGCGAAACCATTCCCTGCAGCAATTCGACTATCCCGATATGTTGAAGGACTGCCAATGACGTTTCGTACTTGTGGAGGCGGTGGCGGAGGAGGAGGCAGGCTCATCCCTACCATCAAGTATGCATCTGCACGCAACCAGCTGGTCAGGTTCAGACTGATCCTGTTGCTCGGCTCGCCGATCTTTATATACCACGTTGATTGTTCGACATGCACAATCATCTGCCCGCCACCGGTAACAGGCGTTGCATTGATCGCAACCTGAAACACTCCATGAAGAACTCTTGAAGAAAAGTTGTACGTGATGTCGCAGAACATCGTCACCTTGGCGTTCTGCCGGGCTGTCACCTCTGCCATCATGTAGCCGTTACCCTGGAATGTGATGCGTCCCATTGAAAGGCCGGTTGAGGTACGCTGCAATTCAATTTCAAGGATGACATCCGCGTTGAATGCCACCGACGATGGGTGAGTTCCGAGAATCACCATCGCTTTGAATCCGAAGGTGCCGTTGTTCGGCACAAACCGGAAGCCCGATGCCGTGGCCCCGGGCGCTTGCCCTGCAACTCCTGAAGAGGTCGGGACAGGCGGTGTTGTCACCCCCTCACGCCTCATGTTCCACCAGAATCCTCCGCCAAGACCATAGAATCCAACGCCGGTCGTGCCGAACGGAATACCCGGACTGAAGATCCCTTTTGCATCGACATAGAAATACCGGAACCCGCTTACCTGACCAAACTGGATGGTCGATGTCACGACGAGGCGCTGCAGGAAATCGGCGCGTATGGCCCCCCGGAATCCTGAACCGTAGGTTGGATCATCGCGAAACAGCTTTACGGAACCGAGCACCTTCACCGGACCCAAGTCGGCATTGACGCCAACCGAATCCAGCTCGATGCTGTTGAACTTGAACTTCTGCCCGCCGCCAGCAGTCTCCAATTCGCCCCAGACTTTGAGCGTCGTGCCGCCGCTGATGGTATTTGAGCCGGGTGACAGATTCAGGCTGAGTGTGAACCTGAGGCCACTGAGATCCTTCCCAGCTCTCGTCGTACTCTCCATCCCGATGTTGGAGATCGAGACGGGGAATCCCGCAAGGCCCTTCGTTGGACTGGCAAAACTCCAAGTGCCGTTGATGAAGTAAGGTCGCACGGTTTGAAGTTTGATATTCTCGAAGCCAAGCCCCGGCAGGTTGACGTTGGGGACGCCACCGATGTTCCCCGCAATCGTGACCTTTCCGTTCAGCGTAGCGGAAGCAACAAGTTTTCTTTGTGGATTGTCGTTGGTGATCGTAATGTTCGATGTCGGTTTGAGGCTGATGCGCGCCTTCCAGATATCGGCGTTAAACGAATCCTTCGGTTGAATGACGAACGCGTATCGAAGCACGCGAGAAGTATCTTGCGGACGCGACAGAGTTGCCGTATACTCGAGGGCATCGTCCGAGATGGGCAGTTTGATCCTTCCCTTCAACCATCCACTTCTGAGGGAGCTGCTGACGACTTCGACCCCGATTGTGTCGAGGCTTCCACCCCATTCACCAAAATTACCTGTCGGGTACATGATCACATTCTCAGCACGGAAGCTTCCCGTTATTCCTCCGCGCATGATGATCAGGTTGTTCACAGAGAGTTGCGGCGGCTGCGATGCATCGAAGGTGCGAAGTTGAGGCGGGAGAGAAATACTCGCTCGCTTGATATAGAACCCCATCCAGGAATTGTCCGTCGAACCAACAAATCCCGGCGGGAAGATGATCCCTTCGGGGTTGAGCTCGGACGAATGATCGAACGTCATCTCCTGGATTTCAATGACGAACCCGGGCGCACTTGCAATTTCACACCTGTCCATACTCGCCGCCGCAATCCAGTTTCCACCGCGTGCAACCGTTGTCTTGAACTTCGCCTTTACAAGTGAAACACCATCATCAGTCGGAAAAGGTCGCAACCATGCGCGCGGGAATTCCACTTCCGCGCTCACCCGGAACTCCTTGAAGCCCCGACAATCGAACGAGATGTAGCAACCCGAATCGGCTTGAGTCGGCGCGAGGAATGCAAAGCCCCATGTGTTCGGCTGGCGGAAGCCGAGGTTGGCTGCAAGGTACAGCGTTGCGTTGCCATCTCCTCCGAAGCCCGTCGGCGTGAAGCAAATATTCCGTGCGCCAACACCAAGCCCGATATCCGGACCAAGATCAGGAAGTGGATACGCCATTGCTGCATTCAGATACGCCGCAGTCGGTTTGAACACCATCCCGATGATTCCGACGACAAATCTTCTTCCTGCAATCTCGTTGTCCAAGCCTATGGGAAGCGTCATCGGCGTGATGCCACTTAATCCGCTGGCTAATCGTCCCGCAGTCGAAGCGAGTGTATGGATTGCGGAGATTTTTTCTGCAGAGAGATTAAGTGCAGCACCGAGAGAGTTTGCTTCTTCCTGAGTCAGAGGAGAACCGGGATCCCTTTCGCCCGTAACCTGGCCGTCGATCATCTGCTTTGCGCTGTTCACCTTGATGCCGGAGAACTCGACCGCGAGCTGTGCGTTCAACACGGGGAGGCGAACTGTACCTTTGCCCGACAAACTGTTGCCGGTCCCGCTCACTTCGGCCAGGGCCATTCGGAATCTTCCTACACTCAACGTGTCGCCAACGTTGAATGGTGTCGTAGCGGGAATCTGATCAACCGGAGGAGGAATTGAGCACACATCCCTGCACTCTCCGGTCGAAGCTATTGTTGTGGTGTCATACTGGAAGGTGAAATACGCCGAGCCAACCGTGTCCATAGTACAGGCGATATTGTCCTTCCGTATTGTTGAGCCGGTGAACTTGAGATCGAATTCCCACATGTACCACTTGCTCAGCTCCGGCGTGAAGACGAATTGAGGACTCGATGGATCCAGCTTGATTTCAAGACGCGTGGAGCTTGTGTCAGGCTCGGTCGCTTGCAGCGTTGCTGCAGACGCATTGAATCCGTAAGTGAATACAGGAGGTCGGCTCGTTGCAGAGCTTGCGGTTTCATCAGGAGCGTTCATTTTCCATACACGCAATCGCCCCTGCCTCAAGCTCGAAAAATTAATCCGTGGAATTACATTGACGATGAACTTCGGGTGTGCGCTCTCTCTCCACTTTCCTCCATTCTCCGGTGACACAACGGCCAATCGCAAACACTCGGTTCCCGACGGCGGTTGAGGAGGCCCACCCTGACCGCTGTACACAAACGTGAAGATCTGGCTGCGACCGTTGTTGGTGGAAGCAGGAAAGCCATTCTGATCCAATGCCTGTACCCACCACGCATACGTTTTTCCCAGCGCGAGAGGGAGAGCGGAAACCGGATATACATAGTTGGTTGTGGGGAGATTCCTGTTTTCATGGTGAGGAGGCACGTTTGACGCGAGTGCCTGCGCAGGAAGCTGGCCGGGAAGGAGCTCAACGATCGTGAATTCGTAGTGCACGACATATGCAGGAGGAGAGGTCACCGGAGTCCACTGAAATACCGGGAATTGCAATGCAAGCGAGTCACGGTTCACCGGGTTGAGGAGGACAGGCGCATTGGGATAGACGATCGTAAAGAATGCAGAGCAGACATTCTGCTGAAGTACCACCCCGCTTACGTCAACGATATTAACACATGCGATGTAATCGCCCTCTGGAAGACGCCCACTTCGGATCACTTGCGAGCGGATGGCATCATCGTACGTTACATTGTTCAGGTTGAGAAACTGTGTGTTGTTCAGTATTGTTGCGGGGGGACTTGGCATGATCATTTGGATGCTGCTCGACCCTCGGACAATTGGCGCTCCCCCACTTCTTCGTGAAATGGTGAGATCGATGCGAACTTGTCTGACTCCACCGGTATTGTTGATGGTCAGGTATCCGATCGTTGGATTAGTTTGCCATTCACCCGGATATGGTGATGGAAACGGCTGAATAAACAACGAAGCGTTCACCTGGGCGTTTGCAGTGCCAACACAGAGGATCAACACGAGAGCCGCAGTGAGCTTATGAAGGTCGAGCGATCTCATAAGGAGTCTCTCCTTCGAATGGTAGGAATGTGTTGCTTTTAGTCTGACGTTATTGATGAAACGGATAAACCGACTTCGCTGCTCGAAGGGTCATCAAATATCAAATAGAGAATACAACCCTTTATTACGCCGAGTTTCCTCGGGGGGCGAGGATTGCCGTCAAACCTATTGATTTGACCAGAAGTGTATCAGCCGATTTGCGTAGGAAAGTTTGTTGAGGCCACGCCACAGAAGAAGATCGCGCTCAGACGGTGGTCTCATGGACATCGCTATTATACGATTTTTTATTACTGTGTCAAGTGCTTTCTTCAATAAGAGCGAATGAAAAGGAAGGCCCTCCGATCCTTCGACCGGAGGGCCTTGATGCGTTTGACCTGACTATGTTCGGGAATTCTCAGTACATGTCAGGCATTCCGCCGTGCGGCATGGCGGGCATCGGTTTCTTCTCTTCGGGCTTCTCGACAACCGTTGCCTCGGTTGTCAACAGCAGCCCTGCAACTGATGCCGCATTCTCAAGAGCGGTGCGAGCGACCTTCGTCGGGTCGATGACACCAGATTTGACAAGGTTCTCGTATTGCTCGGTGGCGGCATTGAAGCCGTAGTCGTCCTTCCCTTCTTTCACCTTGTTGACAACAACGGAGGCTTCCACGCCGGCGTTGGCAACGATTTGGCGGATCGGCTCCTCAAGCGCACGGCGAACGATCTCAACACCGGTCTCCTGATCCTCGTTTACAGTCTTGAGACCATCGAGCTTTGCTGCCGCGCGCAGATACGCCACGCCGCCGCCCGGGACGATCCCCTCTTCCACTGCAGCGCGCGTTGCATGGAGTGCATCCTCAACGCGTGCCTTCTTCTCC